>JAGRHW010000233.1 GCA_020444765.1 Gammaproteobacteria bacterium
GGGCAAGACCGTTGCTATTATCGGCTACGGGTCGCAGGGCCACGCGCACGCCAATAACCTGAAAGATTCCGGTGTCAATGTCATTGTCGGGCTGCGTGATAATTCCTCATCCATCGCCAAGGCGAAAAACTCTGGGCTTACCGTGATGCCGCTGGAAGAGGCGGTCAAAGCGGCCGATCTGGTTATGATTCTGGCGCCTGATGAGCACCAGGCCAAACTCTACCGCGACGTTGTGGCGCCGAATATCAAGCAAGGGGCGGCGCTTGCCTTTGCCCACGGCTTTAATATTCACTTCGGGCAGATCGATCCGCGCCCCGATCTCGATGTGATCATGGTTGCACCGAAAGGCCCGGGACATCTGGTGCGCTCCACCTACACCGAAGGTGGTGGTGTGCCGTCGCTGATCGCCGTTGCACAGGATTCTTCCGGTCAGGCGCGTGATATCGCCTTGTCCTATGCCAGTGCCAATGGCGGTGGTCGCGCCGGTGTCATTGAGACTTCGTTCCGGGAAGAAACTGAGACCGATCTGTTCGGTGAGCAGGCGGTGCTTTGCGGTGGTACGACGGCGCTGGTGCAGGCGGGCTTCGAAACCCTGGTGGAAGCCGGTTATGCGCCTGAAATGGCTTACTTCGAGTGTCTGCACGAACTCAAACTGATTGTCGACCTGATGTACGAAGGCGGTATCGCCAATATGCGCTACTCGATTTCCAACACTGCCGAATACGGTGATTTCAAGACCGGGCCGCGTATCATTACTGACGAAACCCGCGCCGAAATGCGCCGGATTCTGAGCGAAATCCAGGATGGCACCTTTGCTAGGGATTTCATTACCGAAAATCAGGCTGGCGCCGCCACACTCAAGGCCCGTCGCCGTCTGGGGCGTGAGCACGAGATCGAAGTCGTCGGTCATAAGCTGCGTTCCATGATGCCGTGGATTGCCGCCTCCGCGAAGGTCGATAAAAGCAAAAACTAGTGCTTTGGCCTGACCGGGAGTGTGAGTCATTCCATAAAGGGCGGGGATGTGTGCTTACCCCGCCTTTTTTACTGGCCCCGGCATTGCTAGACCATGTAATCAAGCTGCAACGGTGACCGTGACTCTCATGGCAGACGACCCTAAAACCCTGATTGTCGAAAAACGCGGCAGGGGCATCTATCTCTTACCGAATGCCTTTACCACCGCGGCGCTGTTTGCCGGTTTTTACGGTGTAGTCGCGGCGCTGAACAGCCGTTTCGAAGTGGCCGCCATCGCCGTGTTGTTCGCCATGGTGCTGGATGCGCTGGACGGCCGAATCGCCCGCATGACCAACACCACCAGCGCATTCGGCGCCGAATACGACAGCATGGCCGATATGGTGTCGTTCGGTATCGCGCCGTCGCTGATTGTCTATGAATGGTCCTTGTCCAGCATGAGCCGGGCGGGATTCGGTCAACTGGGCTGGGTGGCGGCTTTTCTCTACACGGCCTGTGCGGCCTTGCGTCTTGCGCGTTTCAATGTGCAGGTCGGGATTGCCGACAAGCGTTTTTTTCAGGGGCTGGCCAGCCCTTCGGCAGCGGCTTTGATGATTTTAATGGTCTGGGTTTCGGCCGATGTCGGCATTTCAGGCGCCGACATGCATCTGCTTGCTGTCTTCGTGACCATCGCCTCAGGTCTGCTGATGGTCAGTAATTTCACCTATTACAGTTTCAAGGAATTCGGCAGTCGGAAACGCGTGCCTTTTATGGCCATGCTGATCCTGGTGTTTATTTTTGTTTTCACGTCGCTGGATCCGCCGAAAATCCTGTTGCTTGGTTTTTCCGTGTATGCGTTGTCCGGTCCGGGTTATGCGATTTTCCGCTGGTTTCGAAAACGTTCACGCAAACAGGTGGGCACTCCGGAAAAATAACGTGCTTGCCGGCCAGCCGGCCGGTGCTGGCAACAAACCGGAAAAAGCGCTATAGTCCAGGCAGAAATAATCAGTTTTGCTTATGACCCAGTCAATTTCACAAGGATCCTCCAGAAAACAGCGCATGTCGGCCGCTGGCGCTGGGATGTGTGTGCTTCCCTCTCTTCTTCTGTCTTTACGACTTCTGCCTTCGGGCAGACACTGACTATCATCCCTGGCGAGGGTGCACGCGATCATTCCAGACACTATAATTTTCAGCTACGGCACAGTTTGTCCTTGCCGTGACGGAGTAGAGATCCATGAACAATAAAATAATATTTTTCGATACGACCTTGCGCGATGGCGAGCAAAGTCCCGGGGCATCGATGACACGCGATGAAAAAGTCCGTATCGCCCGCGCCCTGGAAAAAATGCGTGTCGATGTTATCGAAGCGGGGTTCCCGGTCGCCAGCAATGGTGATTTCGAGGCAGTCAGAGCTGTCTGTGATGCGGTCAGAGAGGCTACGATCTGCGGTTTGTCGCGGGCCAACATCAAGGATATTGATCGGGCGGCCGAAGCCCTGGAGACGGCGGCTTCTAGCCGAATCCATACCTTTATCGCCACGTCGCCGATCCATATGCAGATGAAACTGCAGATGACGCCCGATCAGGTGCTTGATCAGGCGGTTGCCGCGGTCAGAAGAGCCCGCCAGTACACGGATGACGTAGAGTTTTCCGCCGAGGACGCCGGCCGCTCGGAGCCAGACTTTCTGTGCCGGATCTTCGAGGCGGTGATAGCGGCCGGAGCAACCACGGTCAACGTACCGGATACCGTCGGTTATACCATGCCCGGGCAGTTTGCCGAGCTGATCGGCGATTTGATCAACCGGATTCCCAATATCGACAAGGCGGTGATGTCGGTGCATTGTCATAACGACCTTGGTCTGGCGGTGGCCAATTCGCTGGCCGCGGTAGCGGCCGGCGCGAGACAGGTCGAATGCACGATCAATGGTCTTGGCGAGCGGGCGGGCAATGCTTCGCTGGAAGAAATCGTCATGGCGCTGCGAACCCGGAAGGATTATTTTCAGCTCGACACCGGCCTCGACACCACGCAGATCGTGCCGACCTCGCGGCTGGTTTCATCGATTACCGGCTTTCCGGTGCAGCCGAACAAGGCGATTGTCGGCGCCAATGCGTTTGCCCACGAAGCCGGTATTCATCAGGATGGCATTCTCAAGGCGCGTGAAACCTATGAAATCATGCGTGCCGAAGATGTGGGCTGGTCTAAAAACAGTCTGGTGCTCGGCAAGCACTCCGGACGGAATGCATTTCGTTCGCGCATGGAGGATCTCGGTATTCATTTTGAAACCGAAGACGCCCTGAATCATGCATTTGCCCGCTTCAAGGATCTGGCTGACAAAAAACACGAGATCTTTGATGATGATCTGCAGGCAATCGCTACCGAGGCCGACCTGGAGTCTTCCAATGATGTCTACAAGCTGGTTTCGCTGGATGTGCGGATCGGTTCGGGCGAGGAGCCGCAGGCGCGTGTCACCATGTCGGTCAACGGCAAGGAACTGACCGAAACGAGTTCAGGTTCCGGAGCCATCGATGCATCGTTTTCTTCAGTCAAGAAAATCACGGGCTCGACAGCGGAATTGACTCTTTATTCCGTCAACGCGATTACCAGTGGCACCGATGCCCAGGGTGAGGTTACCACCCGGCTTGAAAAAGACGGCCGTATCGTCAATGGTCAGGGCTCGGATATCGACATTGTCGTCGCTTCGGTCAAGTCCTATATCAATGCCTTGAACCGCCTGAGCATGGCGGCCAAAACCCATCCGCAACTATCCGGCGTGTGACGGAAAACGGCGTGATCAGCGAAGTAACCAGACGTCAATATCTGCGGGCAATGGGGATAGACGTCTGGTGTTTGCGAACAACAGAAGAGACCGCCTTGGCGGCTGCGCCGGTAAAAGAGCCGATTCGTCACGTACAGCCGGATAGTGCAAGTTCGCCGACGGAGCTGTTCCGGATCGAGCCTTCCAGGCTGGAGGCCTGGCTGGCGGAGCAATGTCTGCTGAAGATCCGCGCTGGTGATGTCGGCGTCAATACGCTGGGCGATCCGGATGCCGGCGTGATGGTCTTGTCGCAGTGTCTGGTCCGCGACAAGCTGTCGCATCAGCCCTTCAGCGGTTCAAGCGGCAATTTGTTGCGAGCCATGCTGAAAACCCTGGCGCTGACCACTTCAGATATTCTGATCGGTGAGTTGGACACACCGCACCCGGATGGCAAACGCCTGACGAAACACCTTGCCGGCAAGAATGTCCGCACGATTTTGCTACTCGTCGATCTGCCTGCCAGACATTCTGCCGCTGACCTGAAGAAACTTCGCCAGCGCGTGTTCATGTTGGAAAACCCCGCGGTAAAAATCCTGGTCAGTTTTCATCCGGACTATTTGCTGGCCAATCCGAAAGCCAAGGCGCAGGCCTGGGAAGATCTGAAGCTGTTTAAAAAAATTCTCGGAGAAGCGTAATGGTCGCTGCTTTCGACAATAATTTTTACGTGCGTTTGATGGAGCCGGAGGACCTGCCGCAGGTGATGGCAATCGAAAAGGCCAGTTACGATTTTTGCTGGAGTGAGCGGATTTTTCGTGACTGCATGAGAGTCGGTTATTGCTGCCTGGTGCTGGCCGACCATGACGAGGTGCATGGTTATGCGATTTTGATGATCGGTCCGCAGGAAGCGCACGTGCTCAATATCTGTATTGAAGAATGCTGGCGGGGGCGAGGCTGGGCGCGGCAACTGATGTACGAAATGATCGATTTTTCCGCCCACAACGGCTGTCGGGAACTGTTTCTGGAAGTCCGCCCGTCCAATCCGGTAGCCTACGGCCTGTACGACTCGATGGGCTTCAATGAAATCGGCAGGCGGGCGAATTATTACAAGGCTCACGGCGGACGCGAAGACGCCATCGTCATGGCGATGTCCTTGCCGGAATAGCCCGCACTCAAGGTGTTTGCCGGCCCGGTTTTTCGCTGATTTACAGGCCCGGATCTCTGCTCCTCGTTTGTGAATAATGGCAGGCCCATCATCGGGGGTGGCCGAAATCTGCGAACAATGAATGCAAGCCGGGAGAACTGTGTGACGGCCTCAGGGCGGCCGATTGCGGTGATATTTTATCCCTTGCTTCAGTTTGCAGGGGCGATGTGATCGCTTAAAATAACAGGTTTGATTAAGTTCGACGAGCTGATCCTGCGCGCAGCTATCTTGTCAGTTAGGAATAGCTGCGCATCCACGTGCATAAAGCGGAAATAGACGAATTGAGTAGTAGTAATCCAGTAGACGAGATACGGCGTAGAAGAACCTTTGCCATCATCTCCCACCCCGATGCGGGTAAGACCACACTGACGGAAAAACTCCTCCTGTTCGGCGGTGCGATTCAGCTGGCGGGCACCGTCAAGGGCCGCAAGGCGGCGCGCCATGCGACGTCTGACTGGATGACTATGGAGCAGGAGCGGGGCATTTCGGTAACCTCATCCGTCATGCAGTTTCCTTACAAGGGGCGCATGGTGAATCTGCTGGACACGCCAGGTCATGAGGATTTTTCCGAGGATACTTACCGGACCCTGACTGCGGTGGATTCGGCTCTGATGGTGATCGATGTCGCCAAGGGTGTCGAGCCGCGCACCGAAAAACTCATGGAAGTCTGCCGCATGCGCACCACGCCGGTAATGACCTTTATTAACAAGCTGGACCGTGAAGGTCGAGATCCGATCGAGTTGATGGACGAGGTCGAGGACATGCTTGATATCCGCTGTGCACCGGTCACCTGGCCGATCGGAATGGGTAAAAGATTCAAGGGTGTTTATCACATTGCGAACAACACCGTGCATTTCTATTCCCCCACTCATGGCGGCAAGGTGCAGCAGGGCGAGATGGTCGAGGGCCTGGATAATCCGAAGCTCGATGAGATTCTCGGCAGTATGGCCGAAGAGTTGCGCGATGA
>JAGRHW010000234.1 GCA_020444765.1 Gammaproteobacteria bacterium
GGCACCATCTGGTGATGTGGGTCATCATCTGCTTTGTTATCACGCATGTCTATGTTGCGATCCGGGAAGACATCATGTCACGCCAGTCGATCGTCAGCACCATGATCAGCGGCTGGCGGATGTTTAAGGACAGCAGCAAGCCGGAAGACGAGGCCTGACCGTTCAGTCTGTCGGGCGGCCTGTTAGTCAGGCCGCCCGCCACCTCACTCTGCGCCCTACTCCTCCTTGAGCGGAAAATAAATCCGCGTCAGCCATTCCGATGGCGGCGCGCTGCGCGGGTCATTCAGATACTGCTCGAGCACCGGTTTGTCGTCGAGTTCGATCTGCTGCTCCGGCAACCACTGGGAAAACACCCACTGGTAGGCGCGCGGCAGTTCCGTGTAGGCCCCCTTGAAATCGACATAAGCGTAGCGCCCGCCGCTGATTTCCCCTTCAAGCAAGGGTTCGCTGATCGGCGACTCGGTACTCACAGCAGCCCAGGAACGCAATTCGGCGGCCGGCACGGATTCCGGATCGTCAAAGTACACACCCCAGGATTTGACCTCGGCATTCATCAGTCCCTGCTCCGCGGCGCGGGCATAGAGTTGCACAAAGGCTTGTTCAATATGCTGATAATCGCCCTGGTGCGGCACGTAAGCGATTTTGTAATCGGGTAACTCGGTAAATTCCACCTTAAACATGGCGCGATACTCCTGCTCGACAAATCCGGGCCACTGTTCGGTCAGATGGCTCGGGCGCGTTTGGCGATACTGCTGCGGCGGCAGGCCGTAAATATCGCGAAATGCGCGGATAAATGAAGCGGCCTCGGCGTATTGAGCTCTGGCCGCGATGCTCTCGATCGAGTCGTCGCCATCCAGCAAAGCCACCGCCGCACGCTTTAACCGCAGGCGTCGCAGGGTCATGTTCGGTGTTTCACCGACAATTCCGCGATAGATGCGGTGAAAGTGGTACGGCGAACAATGCGCAACCTCGCTCAGGCGCTCCAGCGACAAGGGCAGATCCAGGTGGGTCGACATATACGCCCAAACCGCCTCGATACGCTGGCGATAGCTTTGCAGAGTCTTTGTTTTCATGGCGTTCTCCTCTCACGTCGGCGATTACAGCAGAAGCCGATTGATACAGGTTGCTAAGTTTGTCCCTGTTTTCCTTCAGACTGATTACACGATTTTTCTGGAAACCGATTTGGGGGAAGATGAACAGGACGTTAAGCGTTAGGTTATGTTGCCGAACCGGAAGTCGCGGGTGTTGAGTCTGTCACCGGTGAGGACAATGACCCGCAAAAGCAAAGAATGGACAGGGTGTTGTGGACTCTAAGAGCCTGTTCAAGATCCCTCCTTTAACAACTCCGCCACTCGCGCCTTAACAAGCTTCTTTACAAGCGTTTTCGGTAAAGGCTTCTCCGGCTGGAAGCGTATGGTGCCCTTGGCGACCTCATAACCCGCCAGATCAGAAGAATAAGCGGCGATAACAGCGGGACTCATCGGATAAAAACCGCAATGGTGCTTGAAGCCCGCATAGCAAACGAGAGACTTCCCGCCGAGTTTGAATCCGGGCACGCCGTACACAAAGGCCTCATCGGCATCAGGCACGACCGTCCGAACCGTCTCACGAAGCGCCTGCAGGGCGTGTCGATAGTTTTCCGGCTGTAAGGCCAGATAGGCATCAATGTTTTCGAACCTGGCGATACCCGCTATCGCTCCATCACTGCCAGCCTGGCGCCTAGCGCCACAAACAAGCCGGCAAAAACCCGTTGCATTCCCTGAATGAGTTTTGGTGAATTAGACGCGTAAAAGCGAACCTGCGTGGCAAGCAGGCCGTAGCCGATGAACACAACAAACGTCATCAGCATAAACACGCCGCTTAGCACCAACATATGCCCGACGGGCGATTCGGTACCCGCTGGCACGAACTGCGGCAAAAACGCTAGAAAGAAGATGGAAAGCTTCGGATTGAGGATATTGATCAGAAAGGCGCGAACCGCAATTTTCACAAAACCTGCTTCACCCGGTGAAGAATGAAACGCGATGGAGCCCGACTCTTTCCACATCACCCAGGCCAGATAGGCCAGGTAAAGTACCCCGAAAACCTTGAACACCTGAAACGCCAGAGCGCTCGCATGCAGAATTGCCGCCAGCCCGAAGACACTGGCGACCAGATGAGGAATAATACCAGCCGTGCACCCGACGGCAGCGAAAATACTTGCTCTGGCACCCCGCGTTAATCCGGTTGAAACCGTATAGATAACGCCGGTCCCCGGCATCAGTACGACAATAAACGATGTAATGAGGAATTCTATAATCATCAGAGGTCGTTGCCTTTGTGTCTTTACAGAACGTCAGAATATTAAGGAAACAAGGAATAGCAATTAATCAGGTACGTCTCTTCCGCCGAACCTAGGCCTGCAAAATAGGTTTTACGTATGATAGGACGTAATATATAGCGTTGGCGCACCGACTGCAATCAGCGCCGTTACCTTTAATCCGAAAACACCGGGCTTAATCAGCAAGCTCTTTTTGGGGTTCGCAGGATTGTAGAATACACTCACACTGCCATCACGGCTTCTCTCGACCTTGCGCAGTTGCTTCTCCAAAACCACCTTTGCATTATGCGTTGCAACCATAACCCATGGTGAAACCCTGTTCCCTTTATAGAGATTTCCATCCACTGTATATTCATACAACGCATCCAAAACATAATCCTGCTGAGAAATAACGGGCTTATGTCCTCCCGCCTTTATAACTTCTGCACCCAGTAATCGGCCGATTGTTTTTGGCCAAAATCTGGCTCTTAATTGATATATAAATGAATATACAAGTAGAGGCGTAGAATAGAGCGTGGCAAAAAAGAATATACCCTGGCTATTGGCGCCTAGAGTCAGCTCCCATATGTGAAGGATAGTTTTCCGGTGCGTTTGATGTACGTCAGCGATTTGCGTATCAGCAAGCGTTTTCGTTTACGCATCCAGAACAGAGCACTTTCAGTCAGGCGGGTGTTGATTTATGCCCTTATTCTACAGGTCGGATTCGAAGGGAAGTCAGGTGAACAAGGCAAACGCGAAAGCCGCTTATGCAGCACGCATGAACCGGGTGCTGGAGTACATCCAGTGGCATCTCGATGAGGATTTGTCCGTCGATGCCTTGAGCGAGGTTGCGTGTTTTTCGCGGTTTCATTTTCAGCGCCAGTTTGCCGAGTTTGTTGGTGTGAGTGTTGCGCGTTATGTGCAATTACTTAAGCTGCGCCGGGCATCCTATGCGCTGGCATTCGATCAGGCGCGGCGCATCACCGATATCGCTTTGGAGGCCGGGTTCGGCAATGCCGAATCATTTTCGCGCGCTTTCAAGAAAGCGCTTGGCCAGACGCCTTCCGGATTCAGAACCCGACCCGAATGGCAAGCGTGGAACGAGCGTATGCCCGTGCCCAATAACAAAAGGACTCATCCCATGAAAGTAGAGATTGTCGATTTCCCCGAAATGCAAGTCGCGGTCTTCGAGCATCACGGCTCACCCAACACGTTAATGACCTCCGTGCAGAAATTCATCGCCTGGCGTAAGGAAAGCGCTTGTTCGCCGGTGGCGACATCGAAAACCCTGGGCATCCCCTACAGTGATCCGGAGCAAACGCCGGAGTCAGACTTCCGCTTTGATATTTGCGGTGAAGTATCCGCGCCGGTGCCGGAAAACGCCCACGGTGTGATCAACAAAACCATCCCAGCCGGTCGCTGCGCGGTGGTCCGTCATATCGGCTCCACCGACCGCATCGCCGACAGCATTCACCCGCTGTTTCGCGACTGGCTGCCGGGCAGCGGCGAAGAGTTGCGCGATTTTCCGCTGTTCTTCCACTATATCGAGCGCGTCCCGCAAGTCGAGGAGCACCGGCAGGTCACCGATATTTATTTACCGCTGAAGTAACGGACCGCCGGCCCCTCTCAACGGTACAGGCAAGAAAAACCTTTCGGGGTTTACGAACGATCCGGACGGTATGACAATGCCGGCATGGACTCAAATAACGCAAGCAGATTCATTCATCTTTATCGCACGATTTTCGAGACGGCGGCGCGCAGAATTCGCGATAAACGTGAAGGCCTGAGCAACGAAACCTTTGCCATCCTTCACCATATGGCTAATCTTGGTCCATGCACGCTCGGCGAACTCAGCCATCACTTCGATCGTGCACCGTCCACGCTGAGCGAAACCTTCAAGCACCTTGAGCAGAAAGGCCTGATCGAACGCCAGAAAGATGACAACGACAAACGCCGGGTGATGATCTGGCTCAGCCAGAAGGGTTTTACCGAGCTACAACGTGAATATGCCGTACTGGATCAAACCGCCGTAGCCGAAGCCTTGCAAGCCATGGGCAATGACGGCGAAAAGCTCCTGGCGCTTCTCAATCAATTTGTCACACATCTCAACAGAGGAAACTCCGATGCAAAAATGTGAAAGCTGCGGTATGCCGATCGAAAGCGGAAAATACTGCCAGTACTGCGTTGATGATAACGGCCATCTGCAGGACTTCGAGACGCGTTTTGCACGCATGAAAGCCTGGCAGGAACAACGCGGTTCCAGCCCCCAGGACGCGGAAAAAGAAACGCTGAACTACATGGCCGGGATGCCTGCCTGGCGCGACCATCCCGAACTGAAAAAACGCCTGACAGAGTAACTCCGGACAAGCACCTTAAATCACGCAGTTGGATCGGCTCTTCAACATGCAACTAATTAGTTGCATGTTTGCGGGAAGCTGTGCTTTACTGTGAGCCACTCTTTTCCTCAACAACCCGCACCCGGGGAGGCTCGCATGAAAGATATCATTCAACGTGAAATCACCATCAAAGCCAGTAAAGAACGCATCTACGCGGCGATAGCCGACCCGGAAAAAGTCGTGTTATGGTTTCCGCAAACGCTGGAAGGCCGCTATGCGGTGGGCGAACAGCCGGTATTCGGTTTTGGCGAACACGGCAAGAACCGCATCTACGTGGTCGAGGCGCAACCCCACAGCTACTTTGCCTACCGCTGGGTGCCCGGCGCCAGTCACTTTATGGGCGATGTATTATCCGTTCCCACTACGCTGGTGGAGTTTCGCATCGACGAGCTGGAAAACGGGATCTGTAAAGTCACGCTGACCGAATCGGGCTTTGCCGAGCTGCCGGCAGAAAGCTTTAAACAAAACAGCGAAGGATGGGATTTCATGCTTGGACGCCTGCTCAAGCACTTCACGGACCAATAACCGGTGGAAGCGGAAATCTTCAAGGCCTTGGGTGATCCGATCCGCCTGGAAATCGTCAAACGGCTTTGCGGCGGATCACCCAACACCATCGGCCAGCTTTCGCAAGACCTCGGCGTCAGCCGTCAGGGCGCGCGCAAGCAGCTGCAGGTGCTGGTGTCCGCCAGGGTCGTGCGGCTCGAACCCAGTGGCCGGGAAACCCGCGTGCTGCTGGATACCGCAACCCTGGATATTGCACGCGCGTTTATCGCCGGGCTGGAAGACCAGTGGGATGCACGTCTGGCGGCCTTGAAGGATTTTGTCGAGGATTAAGGCGCTCTGCCCGGTCATTCGCAACGGCGCAAAGCCTCCACATCACCCGCGACGATAAGCTCAAGATTGGCGGTGATTTTCTCCACCGGCCAGTCCCACCAGGCGATGGCTTCCAGCTTGCTCACGGTGGCTTCGTCGAAGCGGCGTTTGAGCACTTGTGCCGGGTTGCCGCCAACGATGGTGTAGGCCGGCACTTCCGACACGACCACCGACCGCGACGATACAATTGCCCCGTTGCCGACCTGGACTCCCGGCATGATCAGCGCCTCATAACCAATCCAGACATCGTTGCCGATGACCGTATCGCCCTTGTAAGGCAAATCGCCAGGTTCA
>JAGRHW010000235.1 GCA_020444765.1 Gammaproteobacteria bacterium
TGGACTGTACATTGTGATGGCGGGTCGCCTGCCAATCGTAATCCATCAGGAAGACGGCAGCAGCCGTTTGCTCAGCGAAGCGAAAGCCCCGCAAATGGTCGGCGAGTTTTCCCTGATCACCGGCTCTACCCGCACCGCGACGGTACATGCCAGTCGCGAATCCATGGTTGCATTTCTCGACAAGGAGCGGTTCCACAAATACATCATGCAAAAACCCAGGCTGCTGGCATCGATTTCAAAAATGATCGTGCAACGGCAGAATGCCAACGTCAGGGTTCGTGAAATCCGCGGCCGCAATCATCATATCGCGGTGGTGCCACTGTCGAAGAACATTCCGCTCAGGCGCGTCATCCATATGCTGAAAAAGGAGATGCGCGACTCGGCGCGTACACTGGCGATAGACAGCGGTCAGTTCGATACGCTGTATGGCAAGAGCGGCTCCGCGCAAACCACGTTTTCGGATTTTTTCAATTCCAGTGTCACCGCCTGGCTGGACGACCGGGAGTCCCGCTACGGACATGTGCTGTATGTGGCCGATCACGACTGGAACGCCTGGACGCACCGCTGCCTGAACCGTGCCGACCGGATACTGCTGCTGGCCGATATGAGCGAAACGCCTGCCTTACGCGGGATCGAGGAAAAACTGCTTGCGATGTTCGCCGCCCGGGAACACCGGCCGCGCATTGAATACGCCTTTTTGCATCCACCGCATACCAGTCTGCCGCGTAATACCAGCGAGTGGCTTAAACCACGCGACTACGCGGCTTATCACCATATCAGGCTTGAAGATCAGGCCCATTTTGCACGTCTCGCGCGTCGACTCAGCGGCCGCGCCAACGGTCTCATACTGAGCGGTGGCGGCGCACGCGGCTATGTGCATCTGGGCGTGCACCGGGCTATCGAGGAAACCGGCCTGGCCATTGATTACATCGGCGGCTCAAGCATGGGTGCCCTGCTCGGCGGCGCGATCGCCTTCGGTTTGAGTTACCAGCGGATTTTCGAGCTGTCCGAGCAGTTCGCCAATCCGCGTGCGCTGTTCGATTATACGCTGCCAGTCTCGGCGATCATGAAATCGGCCAAGCTGACATCGTTTTGCCATGGACTGTACAAGGACCAGTGCATCGAAGATCTGTGGACGCCCTACTTCTGCATTTCCTCGAATCTGTCGCTTGGTTCCGAACACCTGCACCAAGACGGCCTACTTTGGCAAGCGGTACGTTCATCGATCGCGATACCCGGCATCTTCTCGCCGGTACCACAAAAAAACGGGGAATTGCTGGTCGATGGCGCGGTGCTGAATACGTTCCCGGTAAAGCGCATGGAATCGCTGCTGTTCGGCGGCACCCTGATCGGTGTCAACGTCAGTCAGATAGAGGCGCTGGAAGAGAACTACAACTACGGCATGAGTCTTTCGGGCTGGCGGATTCTGGGGAACAGGCTCAATCTGTTCAACAAAAACAAAATCACTGCGCCGAAGATTCTCGAAACCCTGTTGCGCGCCAATGATATCAAAAGTATCGAAGAGCTGGCACTTACCCGCAAGATGCTCAATGTGCTGATCGAGCCGCAGGTCAATTCGTTTTCCCTGCTGGATTTCCGCTCCTTCGCCAAAATCAGCGATATCGGCTACCGGGCTGCGATGCAGGCTTTTGCATCTGCCGGTCTGACCCAGCAGCAGCTATCCGGCTAGTTATCCCGTTGGCTGTCGAGCATCCGGTAATCGTAAAGTGCGATCACCTCGTTGATCCGCGACTGCCAGCGGATTCGTTTGCGCGGAGAATACAAGCCGAGTTCACGGCGGATCTGGATCCTGCGCCGCGCGCTGTGAACATAGTCATGAAAAGTCGATATATCCCTGTGCGGATGATCGCCGACCGATCTCGGATAGAGCGCCACATAGGATTTGTTGGGCACCTGCCCGGCGGCGATCTGCCGGTCGAGACGTTCTTCGGTGAGCCAGGTTTCGAGCAGTTGCCGCTGATAATCGATAACCGGCAGGTCCGGATTGAAAAAACCGCGGATCAGCTTGTCCCGCTCCCGACGATCAAGCGCGAATTCACCGGCCAGAATCGCCAGATTCTGCGCCGCGTACCAGTCCGCGTAATCCAGCATGATGGCAATCAGTGACAGGCCGCTGCGTAACTGGCGACGGGTCTCCAGATCCATTTGCGGCTCGCCGCTGCCGTCCTGGCTATGCTGCACTTCCATCACCAGGCGTTCGAGCAAGGGCTTGATGATCGCGCCGCGTACACGCTCAGCCCAGTAGATCCGCACCCCGCTGTGCCGCCACCAGCCGGACATCAGATCCGGATCGCGAATCCCTTCATCGAACGAGACGATGGTATCGATCAATTTGACGATAATGCCGGCCAGCGTATAGGGGCGATCGGCGTCGGTCGCCTTTAGCGCCATCTTGTTCAGTCGCCCGGTATTGTATTGTTTATCCGGCATCATCAGTTCCGGATGATTAAAAGTCGCCATGGCTTTTTGCTGGGCGTCCTGCTTGACGTTGGAGTCGGTCACTTCCGAGACCATCGCCGCTATCGGCCCGCCAAAGCGGAACATGATCTTTTGCAGGGACTGGTCGTAACCGGTCACCTGGGAGGAACCGTCTTCGACGACATCGTGCAATAATGCAATGGTTGCAATGCCGGGCTCCAGCGCGCTGCCAAGCGTGGCTTCGGCAATCGCACTCAGGCGGAACGCGTGCGCCAGCATGGTGCTGTAGGATTTGCGACGACCCTTTTCCAGATAGCGCATCATTTCCAGGCTGGCAAGATGCAGGGTCGCCAGGGCGTTGGGCGCCTCGGCCGCGACATAGTACTCCATCACCGGCATATTGGTATGCACGTCATGTACGGCCTTGCCGCGCCTGCCGGCCAGTCGAAACCGTTTTGCCGGTTCGTCCAGTGCATCCTGAACGGCGATCATCAGGGTACTGCGTATCGGCTCACGCAAGGCAGAATGATCGACACCGGGAAGTTTCAGCGCTCGGACGGCCAGCGCGTAATCCCTTTCCAGAAATGGCCGCTCGGCGAATTCGACATCCGGATCTATGCCTTTATCGATGAGCTCCTGCCGCTGTACCCGCCCGGCAAAACTCAGCACCGCGTCGCCGGCCGCACGGGCCGTCAGCCGCAACCGGCTGATCATGATCGCGGCAATCGCATTGGCGATTTCCGGCTCGACGCCGGATGGTTCGATATTGTCGAGAAAAGCACTCAAGGCAGTTTGCAGGTGGCGGGTTTTTTCGCAAACCCGCTTGCCAAACTCGGCGAGAATATAGCGATCGGTGATGGCAATAAATTTGTCAGGATCGAAAGACGAGTAGCGATGTTTTTTGCCCAGCGTGTCCTGCAGCATGGCGGCGATGATCAAATCATGGTCAACCGACTTGAAACCCTTGCCCCGATGACCGTATAACTGC
The DNA here is from genome assembly GCA_020444765.1 of Gammaproteobacteria bacterium. The sequence goes on from JAGRHW010000235.1 coordinate 3,428, forward strand.
ACGCCAAGCAACAGGTTGGCCGCAACGACTGCCGCATCAATTTGCGGCTCCAGTTTCGGTATGCGATTGGAGTTGATATAGATTTTCCGACCACGAACGGGAATGTCCAGTGTGTCGGGATCAATTTCCGTAGGGTCGAGATCCTGACCGGAGAAAAACTCGCTGGCGAGAATTTCCCGGCCCCGGTTGCTGTAGAAAAACCGGTAAGGGATATCCGCCAGGGCAAGCATCCGCTCAACTTCCACGGCGATCCAGCGTCTCGATATACGCCCGACGATGGCCCGTTCATTATCACAGGTGCCGGCCAGTACACCGTAGGCCCGGACGAGTTTGCGCAGATCGCTGAGTTCAGGGGTCGGGTTCACCATTTTTCCAGGCCATCGAGCATAGATCTTTCATGGCTCCGCAATCTGATCAATAACAGGAAAATGCAAAAAATAACAGATCATTTTTTGGGCTTTCCAGAATATCGTGTTTTACTGTAACAAGAAGTTGTTATTTAGAAAGAAACCAAACACACAAAAGTATTAGCGCATTTATCCGCATTTACGTCTAATGTGCGATTTATAAAAACTGTTAAAACCCATAACGGCAGAACTATGAACGGATTGATCGTCGATGATCACCAGCTTTTTGTAGCAGGCATCAAACACGTACTGAAGCAACTTGACGACAATATCACTATTTCCGAGGCGCCGGACGCCGAGCGATGTCTTGAAATACTCTCAGAAAACAGAGACATGGACTTTCTGTTACTTGATTTGCATCTGCCGGGACTCGATGGCCTGGCGGTTCTGGAAATCCTGCGTAACCGCTGGCCCTGGATTCCGGTGCTCATCGTTACCGGCACTCAGGACGCGCATATCGCCCAGCGTGTGATCGATTCGGGCGCGGCCGGCTATCTCTGCAAAACCAGCCCGCCATCGGAATTTGTCGAGGCCATCCGCCAGGTGCTTAACGGTGAGGTTTATATTTCAGCCGAACAATCAGCTTTCATCCAGAAAATTGATGAGAAAGAGACCGACGGCGGACTGGTCACCCGCTTTACCAGCCGGCAGCTCGAAGTCCTGAACCTGATGGCCCAGGGTCATCCCAACAAGATTATCGCCAGTAAACTCGGACTCACCGAGCACACCGTAAAGGTCCATATCTCGAATATTTTTCATACCATGGGCGTGCATAACCGTACAGCCTGTGTCAAGGAAGCCGTACGCATCGGGATCGTCCACCTGCCGACAGACAGCTGAACTAGAGGCCCCGCCGCCGCGAGCTGTCTCCAGACACGACGAGTCATGCATAAGTCTCCGGCAGCCGCGTCAACTGTGATTGCCGCATCAGCAAGGCGCGCAACTGGGCCGGCTTTACGGGCTTGTGCAAAACGGTATGGCCGGCATCGGCGGCCATACGAATAAAGTCCAGATCCGTGTTGCCGGTTATGATAATCCCCGGGGTTCGACCACCATCGAGCGCCTGCAGTTGCTCCAACAGCGCAATGCCATTCATTTCACTCCCGAGGTCATAATCACAAAGATAACCATCGAAATGCGCACCGCTTTTGACCAGCGCCAGCGCGTCCTTGGCGTTGGTGGCAGTGGAGACCTCACACTGCCAGTTCTTGAGTACCGCCAGCGTGCCCTGCAAAATGGCAACCTCATTATCCACCACCAGCAAACGCCTGCCACTCAGACTGACCTGCCGTGCCGACCGGGCGGCGTGTACCGGGATGATTTTTTGTTGCTGGATACACTGCAGCCGTATTTCGAACACTGACCCTTTGCCTGGCCGTGAAGAAAAACGCAACTCATGACCCAGCAAATCCGAGAGTCTTTTACTGATGGGCAGACCAAGCCCCAGCCCTTTGCCGCTTTCCCGTCCTGATCCGTCTATGCGGTAAAACTCCACGAATATATCCTCACTGTTCTCGTGAGCTATACCCGGGCCGCTATCCCAGACTTGCACTAAGACTGTATCTCCGCGTTTGCGCAGCCCGACCAGCACGCCGCCGCGCTGCGTGAACTGCACGGCATTGACCAGCAGTTTTCGAATGACCGTACCAAGCAGTACGGGATCGGAGTAGACGAATGTGTCTGAAATATGCGTCCTGATATAGATATTTTTGGCATCCGCGCTGGTCCGCAGATCATCGACGATGGACTCGATGACGGGCCGGATATTGACAGGCAGCTTGCGCACCTTGACCACAGCTGCATCCAGGCGCGAAATATCCAGCAGGTCTGTCAACAGCTCATCCAGCGAATCGACCGAAGCGCTGACATTATCGACCAGCTCCCTCACCACCTGGCCCTTGGCTTCACCACGCAAGGCCTCGGCAAGCATCGTCAGACTGTGCACCGGCTGTCGTAAATCATGACTGGCCGCGGCCAGAAACCGTGATTTCGATTTACAGGCAAAT
>JAGRHW010000236.1 GCA_020444765.1 Gammaproteobacteria bacterium
TGGTGCGCGGTCTGGATTATTACAGCCACACGGTTTTCGAATGGGTGACGGACCAGCTCGGCGCCCAGGGCACTTGCTGCGCCGGTGGCCGCTACGACAGCCTGACCGAGCAGCTTGGCGGCAAGCTGACGCCGGCGGTTGGCTGGGCGATAGGCGCGGAGCGGATTCTCGCCTTGATCGAAAACAAACAGGGGCCGCAACCCCGGCCTGAGACTGACGTCTATCTCGTGCTCGGCAGCGATATCGATGCTCTGGAAGGCCTGCAGCTCGCTGAATCGCTGCGCGAGGCTGTGCCGGGTCTGGCGTTGATCTGTCATAGCGGCGGCGGCAGCATGAAGAGTCAGTTCAAAAAGGCCGACAAGAGCGGTGCCCGGCTTGCTGTCGTTCTTGCCGGCCAGGAAGTTGCCGACGGGACTGCGACCGTGAAATACCTGCGTGATGAGCAGGAGCAAATTACCGTGCCGAGGGACGAGCTTGCACAATTGCTGATCAACACTATACAAACTACAACGAATTCGATACCGGGAGTACGTCCGTGAGTGATTACGAAACAGAAGAGCAACAGATCGAGGCCATCAAGGAGTGGTGGAAGGAAAACGGAAAATCCGTGCTGCTTGGCGTTGCACTCGGGGTCGGAGCGATCTTTTCCTGGACGGGCTGGAATAGCTGGAAGCATGGGCAGGCCGAGGCCGCATCCGATCTGTATACGCAGGTAACGGAAGTCGCCGCCAGCGGTGATACTGATGAGCTGGCCAGACTTGCTGCATCGTTGCGCGATGATTATAAAAACTCGTCGTTCGCCGCGATGAGCAGCCTTGTCGAGGCTAAAGCCCTGGTCAAAGCATCCCGTTTGGACGATGCAATAAAAAGTCTGCAGTGGGTAATCGATAACACGGAGCTTGAAGAATTAAAGACTGTTGCCGAGGTTCGCAAGGCAAGGATTCTTCTGGCATCCGGTCAGCCCGACCAGGCGCTCTCCAGCCTGCCCGATCCCGCGCCCCTGGCTTTTACAGGCCTGGTTGCCGAGGCGCGGGGCGATATCTTAGCCGCCAAAGGTGATCTCGAGAAGGCCCGTGAGGCCTATCTGAAGGCGCAAAGTAACGGTACCTCAGTGGCAAATCCGGAGTTGCTTGGTATCAAAATCGACGATCTGGCCGTGCCGTCGGTGGTTGATGAGAAAAAAGACGAAAGCTGATGCGTTACCTACTCGTTCCGATATTGTGTGTTCTGATCTCGGCGTGCGCGTCCGATGGCGAAGTGCTGGAACCGGCGGAGTTGATCGAATTCCGCGCCTCGGCCACTGTCGATAATATCTGGAAAACCGAAACCGGAACCGCCCGCGCCAAAGGGGCTGAATTCTTCTCACCGCATATCGATGAATCCGCTGTCTACACGGCGGGTTATAAAGGGCTGGTCAAACGTACCGACCGGATAAAGGGTAAGGAGGTCTGGAGTCGTGAACTCGATTTTACGCTGATCTCCGGTGTAAGTGGCGATCAGAGCCGGATTTATCTCAATAGTTTTGAAGGGCATCTGCTGGCCTTGTCCAAGGAGTCCGGCGAATTGCTCTGGCAGCAGAAATTTTCCTCTGAGGCGCTCGCACCACCGGCCGCGGCGCTGGACAGGGTGGTTCTGCGGACCAACGATGGTTTTATTATCGCTCTTCGTGCCGAAGACGGTGAGGAACTCTGGCGCTATCAGATACAGGTGCCGGTGCTGACCTTACACGGTTATGCCAGTCCGCTGATCGTACCGGGCGGGGTGCTGTGTGGTCTGGATGACGGCAGCCTGCTGGCGCTGACGCTGGATGAAGGTAAAGTTATCTGGCAGACCCAGTTGTCCCGGGCCGAAGGCAGATCCGAGGTCGAGCGGCTGGTGGATCTGGACGGGCAGATCGTTATTGATCAGCAGTTTATCTATGCGGTGAACTATCAGGGCAGAGTGGCGCAAATCGAACCCCAGCAAGGCAATATCGTCTGGTCGCGGCCGCTGTCGTCGGTCAAGGGCGTTGCTGTCGATGATTCGATGGTTTTCGTGGTCGAGCCCGATGCCTATCTGTGGGCTTTGGACAAACGTACCGGCGCTTCGATGTGGAAGCTGGAAAAACTCGAAGGGCGTTACCTGACCCGGCCGCTTGCCTTTATGGACTATGTGCTGGTCGGCGATCTGGAAGGCTATCTGCACGTGTTATCGAAATTCGACGGCAGTACCGTGGCGCGATTCCAGATAGACAACTCGGCGATCCTGACCGCACCTCAGGTGCTGGATGAAACAGTGTATGTACAATCCAGCGGCGGGGTCGTACGGGCCCTGGATATCGGAAAACTCGTCAGGGAGTAAACCGGCGTGCGGGTTCGCCTGAGCGGGACTCAGTGTTTGGTTTGACCGACGGCGAAGTTCTGCTTTTCCAGCAGCAGGTTGTGCAGCTCCAGCGCCGATATGGGTTTTTGCAGATAGTAGCCCTGGATGGTGTCGCAGCCGAGCTCCCGCAAAATCTCACATTGTTCGGCTGTTTCCACGCCCTCGGCGATCGTTTTCAGATGCAGCTTCTGAGCGATCGCGATGATCGCGCCGGTGATTTCCCGAGCATCCTCAGATTTATGTAAATCCTTGATAAAAGACTGGTCGATTTTCAAGGCATGGATGGGTAATTCCTTGAGCCGGTAGATCGAGGATGAGCCTACGCCGAAATCATCGATGACCAGGGTCAGGCCACGGTTGCCCAGCTCCTTGAGCGTTTCCACCGCGGCGTGAAGGTCGCTCATGATGACCGATTCGGTGATTTCCAGCGCCAGCATGGCGGGTGAAATCGAGAAATCCTTGAGCGCCTTGTCGATAATGATCGGCAGATTCTGCAGCCGGAACTGACGGGGCGATATATTGATCGCAACCTGCACCGGTGACTGGTTCTGATCGATCCAGCTGCGAATCTGCTGGCAGGCCTGGCGAATCACCCACTCACCGATCTCGGCAATCAAGCCGGTTTTTTCCGCCAATGGAATAAAGTGATCCGGCCGCACATTGCCGAGTTTCGGATCATTCCAGCGCAGAAAAGCCTCCATACCAGTGATTGTATTATTGGCCAGGTTCAGCTGCGGCTGGTATTTGAGCGACAAATTATTGTCGGTCAGAGCATTTCGCAGGCGTGACTCCATGGTCATCTGCTGCATGGCCCGGACTTTCATATCACGGTTGTAAATCTGATAATTATTACGGCCCATCTGTTTGGCCTGGTAGCAGGCCGAATCGGCATGTTTCAGCAGAGCGTTCAAATTGTCGGCGTCATCCGGATACAGAGCGATGCCGATGCTCGCACTGACTTCGATATCGATGCCGTCGATTTCAAGTTTCTGGTGCAGGTGTTGGATAATCCGGTCGGCGGTGATCCGTACTTCACGAATATCCTTAATCTGATCGAGAAACGCAGCAAATTCGTCACCGCCCATGCGTGAGGAAACATCGATCTCGCGCAGATTATCCTGAATCCGGTTGGCTACCGAGATCAGTAACTCGTCGCCCACGGCGTGGCCAAGCGTATCGTTGACCTGTTTGAACTTGTCCAGATCGAAAAGCAGCAGCGCGACTTTGTGGCCGAAACGTTTGCTGCGGGAGATCGCCTCGTCGAGCTTGTTGATAAAGTGATTGCGGTTGGCAAGTCCGGTCAAGCCGTCTTTGGTTGCCTGGTGATGCAGCTGCTTCTGCGCCATCTTCAGGTAAGTGATATCCGAAAACGTGATGATGTGGCCGGTGTTTTTTGTAGAGCGCTTGGTGACACGCAAGTAGATGCCTGACTCGGTCAGGTATTCACGCGGCGTCTCATTGATATTGGCGCCGTTTTCAGCAGCATTGTTTTCAATCAGATGGTGCGTTTGAATTTCAATCAGGCGTAGTTCTTCCCGGCTGATGCTGCGCGCAAAAGCATCTTCAAACGACTTGCCGATGGCGAGTTTGGCGTTCAGGTTCGGGCACAATCTGCCCAGTGTTTCATTGATGACAAGGCAGTGATCGTCCTTGTCGGTAAGGACGATACCTTCATCGAGATTATTGACGGAATCCGAAATAAGCTTTCGTTCCGCCGCCAGCTTGGTTTGGGTCTGGCGTTGTTTCATGTTCAGCGAGATGACCAGGATTATCAGGCTGATGGTGCCTAACAACAGTGTCAGCACGCTGCCACGGAAGCCTTCCAGCTGACTATGATAAGCTGAAATCGTGCGTTCCTGTTTTTCGTTGAGCCAGTCCTGTTCCTCGCGTAACTCCGCCAGTGCGGATTTGAGGCGCTGAGTGGAGAGTTCGAAGGCCAGTATCGAGTCCGGGGCGTGTTGCTCGGTGCCTTTGGTCAGCCAGGTTCGAATATCCTGTAATACCGGCTCGGCAACACTGAAGATCCGCCGCTTTTCATCCTTGCTGCTGCCAGGGGAGTTCTTTTTCAGGGTGGCGACTTTTTCCGCGGCCGTGCTGATTGCGTCAATGATGCGTTGACGGGCGGTAACCGACTGATTGTTTATCTCTATCGCAAAAGTCTGGTTAATGCTTTCCAGAGTGCTGATGATTATCGAGATATCTCGTTGGTCCTGAAGGAGGGCCAGTGATTCGGACTCGTCGACGAATCCGGTTTTATCGTAGACGAAATAGCCAAAGAGTATTCCTGCCAACAGAATGATCAGAAACGAGCCGACCTCGAGTTTTGACACCGATGCGTATCTTTCGGAAATTCTCATGTAAAACCCTTCTCCCATGAAAATCCTCTGCTTGACTTGAAATTGCGCATTCGCTCTCTTTTTTGTTCTTTTGATTGAGTCTTTCGAAATACCCGAAGACCGGTGGCAGCACGGTGTTGCCGGTCGGCGCTAAGTGCTGCCGTGGGGCTGTTTTCCGTCCAGTAACCCGGGAATCTTGCATTTTCTTCTTTAACGGCTGCTTGCCGGCAAGATTTAATGCATCGCTGTTCGAATCACGGTGTTGAGCAATGCTTATCGTTGCGCGCCCTAGAGCGGAAAAATCACGTAACAATCCAAGGTACGGAATTTTTCTGAAAACGACATCGTTCTTTATCGGTTAATCGTGAGATACTATGCGGTTGTTTCCTTTGAACACGAAAGGCGTTTATGAAACCGGTGCTAGCGTTGGTTGGTCGACCGAATGTCGGAAAATCCACCTTATTCAATAAGTTAACCAAGACTATGGATGCCTTGGTTGCAGATTTTCCGGGGCTGACACGTGACCGTAAGTACGGGGATGGCAAGCTCGGGGATTTTGCCTACACGGTCGTGGATACCGGTGGTCTGAGTGGCGAGGAGCAGGGTATAGACGCCTGCATGGCGGAGCAAACCCTGCTGGCTATCAAGGAAGCCGATGTGGTTCTGTTTATGGTCGATGGACGTAGCGGACTGACCAATGTCGATGAGCAGATTGCCACCGACTTGCGCCGGCAGTCATGCAAGGTCTGTCTGGTGGTTAACAAAATCGATGGCATCGGTGAGGAACAGGCCGGTGCCGAGTTTTTCAGTCTGGGGTTTAGTGAGCCGGTTTGCATAGCGGCGTCACATAACCGCGGACTTGCGGGTTTACTGGAGCGGGTCGCACAAATGATGGCTGTCGACAGCGTCCCGACAACTGATGAGCCGGAGGATGACAGCTCTATTCGGGTCGGCGTCATCGGTCGACCGAATGTCGGCAAGTCAACCTTGATCAATCGTTTTTTGGGTGAGCAGCGGGTTGTTGCGTTCGATAAGCCGGGTACCACGCGCGACGTCGTGCGTATACCGTTGCGGCGGGGCAAACGTGATTATCTGCTGATCGACACCGCCGGGATTCGCCGTCGCGGAAAGATCAGCGAAAC
>JAGRHW010000237.1 GCA_020444765.1 Gammaproteobacteria bacterium
AAAATACCTATGTGCTTGCCAACGTGCTTCGTGATACCTTGAAAAAAGGCGATGAAATCATCGTTACCAATCAGGATCACGAAGCCAACAGCGGCGTCTGGCGGCGTCTTGAAAGCGCCGGTGTCGTGGTCCGCGAATGGCGGGTTGATCCCGAATCCGGCAGCCTGGATACCGCTCAGCTGGAAAACCTGCTCGGCGAAAAAACCCGCTATCTGATGTTTCCGCATTGCTCCAATATTCTCGGTGAAATCAATCCGCTGGCAAAAATTACCGCCATGGCGCGTTCCGCGGGTGCGCTGAGCATTGTCGACGGCGTGTCTTTCGCCGGACATGGCCTGCCCGATGTGCCGTCGACCGGCGCGGATATTTATCTTTTCTCGAGCTACAAAACCTTCGGCCCGCATCAGGGCGTGATGGTGATTCGTCCGGAAGTCGTCGCCAGACTTGGCAATCAGGGGCATTTTTTCAACGCCGCTTTCCGTGAAAAATGCCTGACCCCGGCCGGCCCCGATCATGCACAGGTCGCGGCGCTGCGCGGCATAGCCGATTATTTCGACGCTGTTTACGAATTTCATCGCGATGCCAGCGAAAACCTGAATAAAGCCGCTATGCTGCGCCAGCTTTTCCATGAAGCTGAAAATGCAAGGCTGGAAAGATTGATGGGCTATCTGCGGGATAACAAAAAGCTGCGCATCGTCGGCCCGGCTGACGCCGAACAGCGGGCGCCGACCGTATCGGTCGTGCCGAACAACTGCTCACCGCTGGAGCTGGTCGAAAAACTTGCTAGGCACGGCGTCATGTGCGGCGCCGGACATTTTTATTCCTATCGTTTGATGGAGGCGCTGGGTATAGACCCGCAACGCGGCGTGACGAGATTTTCCTTTGTGCACTATGCGACTGATGAGGAAATAGATCAGTTGATCGAAGCGCTGGAACAGGAGTTGTAAAACGCCGGATTAGCGGCGATGAAGCGCAAGGGCGGCGTTTATCTCCGCGACACTCTTGAGCCGTTTGATCTGCTGGAACAGCACGTTCGCCTCGCTGTACTCGCGTCGCAGATAAACCAGCCATTGTTTCAGGCGGTCGCCGATATGTTGCGGCCGCGCATGAACGGTGTTGTCGAATGACTCCTGCAACAGCGCCACGACCTCCCGCCAGTTCATGGGTTGGTAGTCACCGCCGGTACCGGCCCGTATCTTGTGCGCGAGGTCCGGGCAGGCGAGCGCGCCGCGGCCCAGCATCAGGTCGTTACAGGCGCTTTGTCGCTGTGCTTCGGCAGCGTGTTCGAGCGACCAGATCTCGCCGTTGGCGATGAGCGGAATCGTCAGCTTTTCGCGAATCGCGCGCAGTTGCGACCAGTAGGCGGGCGGTTTGTAACCGTCGTTGCGGGTCCGGGCGTGGATGCACAGTTCATCGGCGCCGGCGCGCTCGACACCTGAGGCGATTTCCTCGAGCCGCTCGGCATTGTGTACGCCGAGGCGTATTTTGGCGGTTACGGGCACAGCCGGCGGTACCGCATCGCGCACGGCTTGTACTATGGCGGCGACCTTGTGCGGTTCGTCAAGCAATATCGAGCCGCCTTTGTGGCGGTTGACGGTTTTGGCCGGACAGCCGAAGTTAAGGTCTATCCCCGGCGTGCCAAGGCTGGCGGCGCGCGCGGCGTTGCGCGCCATCATCAGCGGGTCGCTGCCGAGCAGTTGCAGGAATACCGGCGTACCGTTTTTGGTATAGCCGTCATTGTCGAGTTCCGGGCAAAAGCGCAGGAATACCCGCTCAGGTAGAACGGTTTGCGTGACCCGGACGAACTCCGTCACGCAGCGTTCGAAACCGCCATTCCGCGTCAGCATTTCGCGCATCCGGAAGTCAATCACGCCTTCCATCGGCGCCAGCAGAATTCTGCCGGCTGCGACCGTGTTGTTATCGGGCGGATTGGTCATGACGGGCGATTCGGGGCTTGATGCATGATAGGATTTTACAACAGGCTGCCCCCGTATGCCTGCTGATTGAGCTGATGAGGAAATCTGCATGCCGGATCAACCGCGGCACGATGTGCATTTGTATCTGGTTTCGACACACGCAACACCGAATGTGACACCGGCATTGGATGAAACGACCCGGCCGCGTGAAGTCGTACTGCTGGTGAGCCCGGAAATGGAAGACCGTGCCACCTGGCTGGAGTCCGTACTGCACCGGGCCGGGCTTGGTGTGACGCGCTGGCCGATAAAGGCAGCCTGGGATATCGAGCATATTCGCGAGCGGGTCACGGCTTTGCTGCGGGATTATGGTGAAAGGTCGATCGCTTTGAATGCAACAGGTGGCAGCAAGGCGATGAGTATCGCTGCCTTCGATGTGTTCCGCGCGGATCATCGGCCGGTTTTTTATGTGCATCCGGAAAAGGACCTGCTGGTCTGGATGTATCCGCAGAACATTCCCCATCATCATCTGGCTGATCGTATCGGCATCCGGCGGTTTGTCGAGGTCTACGGCGGGCAGGTTACCGCCATGAAGGTGCGCCAGGCAGACAAGAGACGGCTGGCATTCGCCGGGGACGTTATTGCAGAAATCGACTATTTTTCGAAAGCGATTGGCACGCTCAATTATCTGGCCGGCAGTGCCGAGCGGGATCTGCGATCCCGTGAGCTGGATCAAAATGCCCGGCAAGACCAGGCGCTCGGAGAATTACTGAGACGCCTGGAGGCGCTGAATATCCTTGAACATCGCGACAAACGTCTGCACTTTACCGGCGAGGAACAGCGCTTTTTCGCCAACGGCGGCTGGCTGGAGGACTATGTCTTTGCCACTGTCAACGGCCTGAAAAAAACCTTCCCGGCTCTGCAGGACAGCGCCATGAGTGTACAGGTGGTGCGCGGGGATTCAGTCAAGAACGAGATAGACGTGGCTTTTCTGCTCGACAACAAACTGCATCTGATTGAATGCAAGGCGAAGAAATTCGCTCGCCGGGATGGAGGTGACGGAACCGATACCCTGTATAAAATCGACAGCCTGAGCGGCCTGTTCGGTGGCGTGGAAACGCGCTCGATGCTGGTCAGTTATAAAAAACTCGGTCAGCATGACCTGCAGCGCGCCGCGGAAATGCAGGTCGAGGTGGTTCATTACAAGGCCCTGGCTGACCTCGAACCGACGCTCAGGCAATGGATCGAAGGCCGGAGCGGTGTGCAATGAAGCCCATCCGCCCGGCGCAAGTCCAGGATCATCTTACCCTGTTGGGGCTGGGCGCGGTCTGGGGCTCTGCGTTTTTGTGCATTTCGATCGCGTTGCGCGATTTTCCGCCGTTGAGCATCGCGGCGATCCGGATCGCCATCGGTGCGCTGGCCTTGCTGCTGGTGACACGCTTGCGCGGTCTGCCGTTGCCGGGCGGTGGCCGCACCTGGGCTTTGCTGCTGGTCATAGGTGCGCTGAACAGCTCGGTGCCGTTCAGCCTGATCAGCTTCGGCCAGCAATCGATTTCCAGCGGCACCAGCGCAATGTTGATTTCAACCGCACCGTTTGCCGCGCTGGCGGTGGCGCACTGGCTGACTCACGATGACCGCATCAGCAGGCGCAAGCTGGTCGGCCTGATACTGGGTTTTTCCGGCGTCCTGGTGCTGGTCGGCCCGGATGTCCTGGCTTCACGCAACGATGCGGTAAGCGGTCAGTTGATGGTGTTGCTGGCGGCGTTTTGTTACGGCTCCTCGTCGATACTGATTCGCAGGATTTCCCATATCGACTCGCTGGTCAGCTCGGCGGCCGTGCTGTTGGTGACCAGCGCCTATTTTCTGCCGCTGGCCTTGTATCTGGAAGCACCGTGGCGCGTCTCGCCAGAACCCGCTTCGCTGATGGCGCTGGTTTATCTCGGACTGGTGCCGACCGCATTTGCCTACCTGCTGCGTTTCTGGCTGATCAACCGGGCCGGCACGGTTTACGTTTCCCAGGTGTCATATCTGGTGCCGCTGTTCGCGCTGTTCTGGGGTTGGCTGTTTCTTTCTGAAGTGCCCGATCAGACAACTTGGCTGGCCTTGATGCTGATTCTGGCCGGTATCGCGGCCAACAGCTGGCCGCGCCGGCGATCTGTTGCGGTGCCGGAACCGTTAAAATAATGGCAGAAATCCTGCCCGGCTTGCCGCGTTGCGCTACAATGGCGCTTCTTTGTGCGTCTACCCGAGTCCTTTTCCGACATGAGAATTTACCAGGGCAATAATTTTACCGTCAGTATTCCTAACCTTTGGCAAGGCGTGTTCGACGAGGAAGAACAATACGACGTTCTTTATAATCCCGATGGTCCCGGTGAATTACAACTCAGTGCCATCATGCACGACAAGGTGCTGTCGGTCGAAGACCTCAAAAATATCGCCGCCGAGGACATTCAGGGCGGGGCACGCATCGAGGAAATCGAGCTTGGCGACTTCAAGGGCTTTGTCTTCGACTATGATGTCGATGATGAATTCTGGAGCGAATGGTATCTCGCCAGCGGCGGGCTTATGTTGTTTATCACCTATACCTGCCCGCAGGAGGATGAAGGCAAGGAAACCGACGAGGTGGAGCTGATTCTCGGCACCCTGCGTTACAGCCGGCAGGGCGAAGTCGCCTGACAGGTGACTTAATGCAAGCCGGTGATTCTGAACTGAACCTGACTGAACGCTCATGAAAAAAGTTCCTGCCGTCTTTATGCGTGGCGGCACCAGCAAGGGACTGTTTTTTCGCGCCGCCGATTTGCCGGATTCGCCGGCCGCGCGCGACGCGCTGTTTCTGGCGGCGATGGGCAGCCCCGATCAATACGGTCGCCAGTTGAACGGCATGGGCGGTGGTTTGTCGTCGCTGTCCAAAATCGCCATTGTCGACAAGTCCGCCCGGGCGGATTGCGATGTCGACTTTACCTTCGGCCAGGTGCTGGTGAAACGACCGCTGGTCGAGTACGGCGCCAATTGCGGTAATCTGTCTTCTGCCGTGGGGCCTTTTGCGGTCGACGAGGGGCTCGTTGCGGTTGCCGATGGTGATGTATGCGTACGGATCCATAACACCAACACCGGCAAGATCATCCACGCGCATTTTCCGGTCGAGCATGGCGAATCGAAGGCCGACGGCGATTTCGTCATTCCGGGTATCGATGGGCATGGTGCGAAAATTTCTCTGGACTTTCTCGATCCCGCCGGGTCGGCCTGTTCGGCTTTGCTGCCGACCGGTAACAGTGTGGATACTTTACGGCTTGCCGACGGCAGCGATATCGCGGTTTCGCTGATCGATGCCAGCATGCCGATGGTGTTTGTCGAGGCAGCAGCGTTCGGTCTCGATGGCAGCGAGTTGCCCGCTGACATCGAATCCGACCGGCAGCGGATGCAGCGACTCGATGAAGTCCGGCGTCTTGGCGCGGTGGCCATGGGTCTCGCGGACGCACCCGAAAACGCCAGTCTTGCAATTCCCAAGATCGCCATGGTCGCGGGACCACGCCGCTTCAAGGCGATCAGCGGCACTGTGTTTCAGTCTGCGGATGCCAATATCTCGGTGCGGGTCTTGTCGATGGAAAACGCCCACCTCGCCGTACCCCTGACCAGCACTCTGTGCGTTGCCGTGGCCATGCAGATCGATGGCTCGTTACCCAATCGACTGGCTGCTCCGGGCGCCGGTACGTTGATGATCGCCAATCCGAGTGGCTTGTTACCGGTCGATGCGAAGGTACTCAAAACCGCTGACGGCTGGCTGGTGGAGAGGGCGACGGTCTATCGAACCGCCCGTCGTTTGTTCGAAGGACGGCTGGTGTTGCCCTATTGAGCAGGTTGAGGTTTACCCGG
>JAGRHW010000238.1 GCA_020444765.1 Gammaproteobacteria bacterium
AATCATAACCGATGCCGCAACCGGCCTTGAGCGTCAGGCCTGCCTCGTGCACCTTGTCCAGGATGTCGTCCATGGAATCCTGAATCGTGCCCGACACGGTGCAGTTGATGGTGGAGGTCGCCGGTTTGTGGGCGAGGGCGCCTGCGTTGGAGATGATGCGGCCGGCCGGAATCGCGCCCTGTCTGAGTGCCCAGAGAAATTTTTCGTACCAGAGGTCGCGGTCCTTTTTGCCTTCCTCGACATCCGCGAGTGCGCGGGCTACGCGTTTATAGGTTTCCTGGATATCCGCATCGATGGCTTCGCCTTCCTTGGTTTTGAGACGGTATTTTTTGTCCCAGATATCCATGGAGGCTTCCTGAAAAGGAATTTCCCTGGCCGTCCTGGTGGCGTTCTTCACGGCGTAGAGGTTGGTGTTGCTCATTATTAAGGCGTTCTCCATTGTCTTTTTTCCCGGACGTGCCGGCACGGAATCAAATGCATATCAATTAAGGAAAGGCGGGTCATGTGCCTTTCGACGGCTAAACCGGAATGTGTTCCAGGCCTTGAGAGTTTACCCGTAAGTCACGAATTGATAAGCAGCACTACATAGTGTAGTCGTAAATACGGGAGCCACAATATACAGTGTAAGAATTCATAAGCATATGATTTTTTGCGCGCTGGCAGTGGCATTATTTTGACGATGTCGTTCGCCGGCATTCGTCTTTCCGAGAACGGATAGTATGAGCCGAATAGCTGCTCGACTCAAGTCAGATGTACACTACAAAATGTGGTTTTTTGTGTCTTGACCACTAGATGCTGTGTATAAGCGCTTGGGTAGCTTGTGGGTAGGCTGTGGATAAAACGATGAACCCGAGCCAGACCTGAAAATCACTGCCCGGTCGATTGATTCGGGGCATCGCAAGGGCCGGGGGATTTCCCGGAAGCTCAGAGCGCTTGTGCCGCCAGCAGTACCTCGTCGACGTGCCCTTTGACTTTCACCTTGCGCCACTCCTGACGAAGCACACCTTTTTTATCGATCAGAAAGGTGCTGCGTTCCACGCCGAGGTACTCACGGCCGTAAAGCTTTTTCAGCTTGATGACATCGAACAGTTTGCAGAGCTTTTCGTCTTTGTCGGAAATCAGGTCGAAAGGCATTTCGTGTTTGGCCTTGAAGTTTTCGTGACTTTTGATGCCGTCACGCGAGACGCCGAGAATAACCGTGTCGGCTTTTTTGAAGGCGGCCGCGGCGTCGCGGAAGTTCTGGCTTTCCGTCGTGCAGCCGGGCGTGCTGTCCTTGGGGTAAAAATAAATCACCACATTTTTGCCTTTCAGGTCGGCAAGTGAAATGTTTTTATCGCCGGTGGCTGGCAGTGAAAACGCCGGCACCTTTTTGCCGACTGTGGCCGTGCTCATTGTCGTGTGCTCCCGAAGTTGAGTTGCAGTCAGTGTAAATGCCCGGCCGTCAAAACGGCAAGGCTTGGTTGTGCTCGCTTGTGTTGCACACAGGTGCAAAGTAACATTAGCGGGCTAATTTACCAGGGTAATTTCATGTTTCAAGGCAGTCTCGTAGCGCTTGCTACTCCCATGCATGATGACGGCGCCGTCGATGAAAGCGCGCTCGCCGGTTTGATCGAATTTCACATCGAAAGCGGCACCGATGGCATTGTCTCGGTCGGCACCACCGGCGAATCTCCAACCTTGACCGTGCCGGAGCATATGCAGGTCATCAAAAAAACCGTTGAGCTGGTGAACAAGCGAATCCCGGTAATAGCCGGCACCGGCGGCAATTCAACCGCCGAGGCGATCGAGTGGACGCAGACCGCCAAAGACTACGGTGCCGATGCCTGTCTGCTGGTAACGCCTTACTACAACAAGCCGACTCAGGAAGGTTTGTATCAGCATTTCAAGCTGATTGCCGAATCCGTGGATATCCCTCAAATACTGTATAACGTGCCGGGCAGAACCGCAGTGGATATGCTGCCGGAAACCACCGGCCGTCTTGCTGCCGTACCGAATATCGTCGGTATCAAGGAAGCCTTTGGCACGCTCGAGCGTATCCGTGAACTGCTTGAGATCTGCCCCGGGGATTTTATCGTGCTGACCGGCGATGACGCGACCGCGATGGAGAGTATTCTTGCCGGCGCCAAGGGGGATATTTCCGTAACGGCTAATGTCGCGCCGGCGCAGATGCATAAAATGTGTGAAGCGGCGCTGCGTGGCGACCGCGCGACGGCCGAGTCGATCGAGGCGCAAATCGGCATTCTGCACCGGGCGCTGTTTGTCGAATCCAATCCGATACCGGTCAAGTGGGCGCTGGCGCAGATGGGTCTGACCGGAGGCGGCATACGGCTGCCGCTTACACCGCTGGCCGAACGGTTTCACCAGGAAGTGCGCGACGCGCTGAACAAGGCGGGTGTACTTTGATCATGCACAATCGTTTGATTTCATCGCTGTCCCTGCTTGTATTGTTGATTGTCGGCCTGAGCGCCTGCGCCAGCAGTTATCGTCCGGACAGCCCCGATCTGCGCTACAGAACGGCGGAGGAATTCCGAGAGCTGCAATTGCCGCCGGATCTCACCGGCACCCGCAATCAGTTGTATGTGATTCCCCGTGGCGAAAGCAAGATCGCCCGCTCCAGCATTCTGCCAAACGCCGAGTCGGTTGAGTTCAAGCGCGACGGCAGGCTTGGCTGGCTGCAGGTGAAGGTCCCGGTCGAGGACTTCTGGCCGGAACTCGTCGCCTTTGTTGAAAGTGAAGGTTATGCACTGGCGGTCAATGATTCACTGGCCGGTTTGCTGGTGACTGAATGGCGGCAGCCGCAGCGGTATATTCCGCGCAAGGGCCTGTTGCACAAGATTCTCGGCGACAAAAAAAATATCAACAAGGATCAGTTTGAACGCTTTGTTTTGCGGCTTGAACGCGGAGAGGGTAATACAAGCCGTTTGTTTGCCCGGTTTAATGTGTATAAAAACGCCAAGACCGAAACGGATGCCGGAAAATCCTGGCAGTTCGACGACGAGGATGAAAACCGCAGTGCCGAGCTGTTGATGCGCATCCTGGCCTGGATCGGTATCGACGAACAGGAGTCGAAACGGATTCTGACTGCCGCCGAGGTTTCGCAAATCCGTCACGGCTTGCTGTTACGGACCACCGAGGACCAGCAAAGCTATCTGCTGATGTGGGATGGCTACGAAGATGCGTTTGAAAAAGTAAAAAATGCCGTCGATACGGTTGGATTCGTCGTCAGCGATGACGATATCGACGAAGGGACGATTGAAGTGCTCGGCGATACGGATTATCTGAGCGAGCTGAAAGCCGAGCAGTTGAAGCGCAAGGAAGAGGAGAAGGGGTTCTTCAGCTGGCTGGGCGGAGCTAATGACAAAGGTGTGGAGCTTGTATTACGTTTGCAGCGTCTTGAGTCACGGGTTTATGCGCTGGATGTGCTCGACGCCGATACCGGCAGACTCGATGGTGAACCGGGGCGTCTGGTTCTTGAATCCATCAGGGATGCATTGATTCAGGGTTGATCGTTTTCCCTGCCAAAGGCCGGAACTCCGGTCGGGGGATCAGCAGCAAGCCGGGCATCGCCCAAACGAAAGGTTATCAAGGCTGGAGGTTTCTTGAAAATAGCGGCGCTGGGTAGTGGCAGTTCTGGTAATGCAACACTGGTGCGAGGTGGTGACACCTGTGTGCTGCTCGACAACGGTTTTACGATCAAGGAAACCGTCCGTCGTCTGGAAAAAACCGGGCTGCGTCCGGAAGATCTGCAAGCCATCGTCGTTACTCACGAACATGGCGACCATATTTCCGGAGTCGCGCCGTTTTCGCGAAAATACAACACACCAGTCTGGATGACGCACGGAACTTACCGGGCGACACGGGACAAGAAAATTCCCCGGCTGAATTTTTTTCACGCTCATGAATCCTTTTCCATCGGTGATCTGTCGCTCGAGCCTTTTCCCACGCCTCACGACGCGGCTGAATCCTGTCAGTTTATCTTTTCCTGGAACAAACGCCGTCTGGCGACGCTGACCGATCTCGGTTGCACGACGCCGTGGATGCGCGAACGCTTGTCCGGCCTGGATGCCTTGTTGCTGGAATGCAATTATGACGCAGGTATGTTGCGTAACGGTCCCTACGGAGAGTTTTTACAAGCCAGGATACGCGGCTCTTACGGACATCTGGACAACGTGCAGGCCGCCGAGTTTCTGAAAACGATCGATTACCCGGGCTTGCAGAAAATCCTGCTCGGTCATCTCAGTGAAAAAAACAACTGCCCTGATATCGTTAACGGAACGATTTCGGAATGGGTTCCGGGTGCCATGTCGCGCGCCTCGATTCTTGAGCAAAGCGATGTCAGCGACTGGCACAGTCTGGACTGACAGCCGGCCGCTACTTGTTATTGAGGATGTCGAGCAGTTCGGCCTGACGCTTGGGGTTGTTGCAGGCGATGATTGACAGGGCTTTGCGGCGGATTTCCTTGATATTGGTTTGCCGCAACACGTCCTTGACTTCCAGCACCAGGTTGGGCGGCATGCTGAAATGACGCAAACCCAGAGCCAGTAACAGTTTCGTATAGCGGATATCACCGGCCATCTCCCCGCACATGGTGACCGGGATCCTGGCTTTCTGGCCGGCTTCTATGGTCGTGCGGATCAATTGCAAAACACCAGGGTGCAGCGGGTCGTAGAGGTAATTGACCTGATCGTCAACGCGGTCTATGGCCAGCGTATACTGAATCAGGTCATTGGTGCCGATGGATAAGAAATCCAGCTTCTCGGCGAATGCCGGCGCAATAATCGCGGCGGCCGGCACCTCGATCATGCCGCCGATCTTTATTTTCTCGTCGAATTTAAAATGCTCTTTGCGAAGATCGGCTTTTACGCTGTCCAGCAGGGCGATCAGCTGATCTACTTCGGTGATATTGCTGAGCATCGGAAACATGATGTTGATCGGTCCGATGGCCGAGGCGCGTAGAATCGCCCGCAGTTGCGGGACGAACATTCGCGAGTCGCTCAGGCAGCGTCTGACCCCACGCAGACCGAGCGCTGGATTGTGTGAACTTGGCGCATCGGCTTCGATGGTACTTTCCTTGTCGCCGCCGAGGTCGACCGTGCGGATTGTCAGCGGCGCGCCCTTGAGTGCCCGCAAGACCCGCCGGTAAGTCGTAAAATGCTCATCCTCGCCCGGATAATCATTGCGGTTCATGAAGAGGAATTCGGTGCGGTAAAGGCCGACGCCATCGGCGTTGGTTCGTTTCAGCGCCTTCAGATCGTCGTCGATCTCGATATTCGCCAGCAGGGCGATTTTCTCGCCGCATTTTGTCACCGCGCGTGCATCGGTGAGTTTGTTCAGTTCGCGTTGTTTGCGTTTGAAGTCACGCTGGTTACGGCGAAACTGCGCAACGATACCGGGGTCGGCCTCGCCGAGCACCAGACCGGAGACACCGTCCAGGATCAGCGGCTCTCCGGGTTTGATAAAGCGGCGGATGCCGTGCACGCCGACGATCGCCGGGATACCGAGGCTGCGCGCTAGAATTGCGGTATGCGAGAGCTGACCACCGGTTTCGGTGATAAAGCCCGCCACGCCCTGGTGTTGCATGATGACCGTATCCGCGGGTGTCAGGTCGTCGGCGATGACGATGCGGCCGCCCCAGTCATGCACGAGCTCTTCGCCGTTGGGTGTATCGACCAGGATACGCATCACCCGGTCGATAACGTGATTGACGTCATCCTTGCGGGTGGCGATATAAGGGTCGTCCATCGAGTCGAAGACCTTGATGAGCGCCTCCTGCTGGAGCTTCAGC
>JAGRHW010000239.1 GCA_020444765.1 Gammaproteobacteria bacterium
GTGATGATATCGACGAATTTATCCGGATCGGTCTCGTTGATCTCCAGATCGAAGACATCCACGTTGGCGAACTTCTTAAACAAGACGGCCTTGCCTTCCATAACCGGTTTGGCCGCCAACGGACCGATCGAGCCGAGACCAAGTACCGCCGTCCCGTTGGTGATCACACCGACCAGATTGCCGCGGATGGTCATATCCGCCGCACTGGACGGGTTCTTGACGATGGCTTTACTCGCCCCCGCCACACCCGGTGAGTAAGCCAGCGACAGATCGCGTTGATTGACCATTTTCTTGGTCGGCTTGATTTCGAGTTTTCCGGGCAATGGCTCCCGGTGATAGGTCAGCGCGGCATCATCGAACTCTTTGCTCATCGTGTAAAAAACCCTGTCATCGTTTTTTAAAGGCGGTCAAATCAGGTCGCGCATCTTCACAGTACGTCGGGCTGTCAGCAACTATCAAATCGACCGGGTACGGAATTGCCTCGGACCAGCGTTGTGACCGGGCCACTCCACGCCTGCAGAAAAAGAAATATTTGGTGCTGTTTTGGAGAATTTCTGTAAAAGCAAGAGATAAAGTACAAATTAATTTTCAGCCGTTTCCAGGTCTATATGCAAAAGCTCTTAAAATTCAGTCTATTAAAACGTTTGATTGAATATTGACTATCTCTTTTGGGACGGTTGCACAATATTATTACTTTCTAATATTCTAATTCTGTAGCGAGTTGAAGCACAAAATCAATCAACATAAGTACAAAATTTTACGCACTTTCAGACAATTCTGATAATTCACTAAAGGGGTAACAACATATGAAACTCACTAAGACACTGGTAGGCGCAACTCTTTTACTCGCAGCCGGCGCGGCAAGCGCGTGGGGACCTAACTGGGGTAACAATGGCTGGGGTAATAATAACGGCTGGGGCAACGGTTACGGCGATGGCTGGGGTAACGGTTACGGCAGCGGCAGCGGCGATATGGATGGCAGCTTTTCTTTCGGCATGAGTGGCCGCGGCAACGCCAACAGCAATATGTACGGCTATGGCAACGGTTACAATGGCTATAATGGTTATAACGGCTACAACGGTTATTACGGCGCTCCTGGCTACTATGGCGCACCGTATGGCTATGGTTATGCGCCTGCAGCACCGGTCGCACCGCCTATGCAGCAAGGCAATGCAGCAGCGCCACAGCAGGGACCGGCTGACTGGCAAAAACAAATCATGGAACAACAGCAGGCTTTCGCCAAGCAACAACAGGAAGCTGCCGAGCAACGCATGAAAGCCCAGGAAGAGTATATGGCGCGCATGCAAAAGCAGATGGAACAGCAAATGCAAAATTCACGTCAGAACTTTCAGGCCCAGCAAAACGGCCAAGCCCCTCAAACCCAGCAACAATAAGGGCTTGTACAAGCAGTAAATGACAAGGGCTGTCGTTTGACAGCCCTTTTTTATGCTCTTTTCAAAAGCGCATCTGCAAACCGCTTTGAAAAACCACATCCGGCGACGTACCGTAAACCGGGTCCTCCGATAACATCAATTCCAGCGCCAACGACTCGGATAGTCGAAATTGCGCACCGATAATAATCTGCAGGGACCAGCCATCCAGTTCTTTCAGATCACTGCGAAAAAATCCCGAATGCGTCGATAACTGCGCCTCGAAAGCGATAAGCGGAGAGAACTGCCAGGAAAAACCACCGGCGGCATAGAGCACGGCATCGCGCTGATTCGGGAACAACTCACTCTGCTGCATGGCAAGCAGGCCCGCAGTCCCGGATACCCTGCCCCCCGGCCACAACTCACCGCTTTGCCGACTGATATCAATAAACACATCCGCACCGCCACTACCGAGCAATTTGTCAGGATCACCGGTAGGTAATTTCAAACCGCCGCGCAATAGCAACTTGTCGGAAAAGCCGCAACCGGGTTGTAAGGCCAGCATCAAACGGATATCGCCAAGCCCGGCATGTCGCCCCGTCAGATTCAGTATGTTCTCATCATCGATCTGATAGAAATACAACAGCCGGTCACTCGGCGCCAACGGCCGGCCGGACTCGGGCAGATCGAATATCCGGTGCCAGTCGTTGAGGAAGGAGTCGAGATTACCGCCGGAATGCTCGAGAAACGGCACCAGGACGGCACCGCTCCAGCAGTGATTCAGCCGCCTGCCGTAACCGGTTTCAAGACGCAGGGTTTCACCGTCGAGCAGCAGCACCTCACGCTCGGAACTTCTGGGTAGAAAATTATTGGCGACACTGAGTCGTGCAAAGACCGACGTCTGCGGGTCATGCTCGAACCGCACCAGTCCCGGCAAACCGAACAAGCCCGCCATCGGTCCTTGATTGCCTGATTGCAGCGGGCCGGCGGCAAACGTCTGCGCCACCGTCAGACACAGACAAAACGCAAACAGCCACCGGAACCACCGCCTGCCAATCACCGATAACAACAACCAGAAGCGTTATTGCGGTTTATCCATCGGTTCGGAGTTTTCGAACATTTCGACCAGTTGTCCGGCCGGTCTGTAACCATTGACGATTTCACCACTATCGAGGTAAATCAGCGGCGTGCCGCGCAGGCCGACCTTGTGTGCCAGTGCGATATGCTCTTCGATCGGGTTGTCACAGGTTTTTTCCTCGATGGCCTGTCCTTCCTTGGCCAGCGTCATCGCCTCTTGCCGGTTCTCCGCACACCAGACGCTCTCCAATTGCTTGTGGGCAGGCGAACCCAGACCCGCCCGCGGGTACAACAGATAACGCACCTTGATACCGGCATCGGTCAATTGATCGATCTCCGAATGCAGTTTGCTGCAATAAGGGCAACTGGTATCGGTAAAAACCGTCATCTCACGCTTGGCCGGTTCTTTTGGCGAAAACACGAGCATTTTCTCTTCCGGAATCGCATTGATCAGACCGATGTGAACCGAGCCCTTACGCTTGTCGGTCAGATTGATTTTTTTATCCAGGTCGATCAGGCTTCCCTGGAACATGTAAGCACCGTCCGGCGTCATGTAATAAATATCACCATCGGCCATAAGTTCCAGCACACCCGGCACCGGGGTTTCGACAATGCTGTCGATTTTCAGGCCCGGTATTTTCTCATTCAGTTGATCCCGCAGTTGTTTTATTTGCGCTTCATCGGCGGCGACAGCGGTGGCAATAAAGGAAAAGGCCAGCAGAGACAGGAGTTTTGATCGTATCTTCATTATGATTCCAAAGTTTTTAAGGGCTTGAGCTTTCGACCGGCGATGACCGGAAAGTTCCCGACCCGTTCAGGGATATCAGGGATAGTCCAGGCTAAAAGGCCGCCAACCAGCATTATTTATCCTCGAGGATGATGTTGCGCATGCAGTGATTTCAGACGGGCGTTGGCGACATGAGTATAAATTTGCGTCGTCGATAAGTCACTATGTCCAAGCAACAACTGAACCACGCGCAGGTCGGCATCATTATTGACCAGATGCGTGGCAAAGGCATGGCGCAGCGTATGCGGTGAAATATCCGCTCTGATACCCGCTTTCAGTGCATAACGCTTAATGGCGTGCCAGAAGGTTTGCCGCGTCATGGCGCCGCCCCGTGGCGAAACAAACAGCGTGTTATCCTGCCGCGCCCTGCCTTTGCCGATCGACTGCCGCGCCTCCTTGAGATACAGACGCAGCCAATCCAGCGCCGATTCGCCGATCGGCACCAGGCGTTCCTTGTTGCCTTTGCCCCAGATACGCAGCACGCCAAGATTAAAGTTGACCTGATCCGTCTCCAGGCCAACCAGCTCGCTGACCCGCAAACCGCAGGCATACAGGAGTTCCAGCATAGCCCGGTCTCTGAGCCCGGATGGCGTACCGGGATCCGGTGCCGCCAGGAGGCGCTCGACTTCATTTTCCGTCAGGGATTTGGGTAGCGGCCGGCCAAGTTTCGGTGTGTCGATCAGGGTTGACGGATTATCCTCACGGTAATGTTCTCGCACCAGCCAGGCACAAAAACGCCGGATCGACGAGGTGATCCGCCCGGCTGTTCTGGCACTGCAACCTTCACTACCGCGATGGCCGAGGTAGGCCAGGATATCGGCGCGCCGGACAGTCATCAATGTCTGCCCGACGTAGCTTTGCAGCCAGATGGCAAACAGAGACAGATCCGTTCCATAGGCCTGTAGGGTATTTCGGCTCAGACCACGTTCGAGTAATTGATTCTGCAAGAACAAATCAATCAGCGAGGCATCCGTTTCAGAAATACCCTCACGCGCTGTAATGGAATGAGTCGAACGCATCAGCAAGCAGATCACCGTTCTGAGTAAACCCTGAATTATAGAATGTTCGCCTGAAAACGCCCGGTTGCGCTAAAATGCCGTCTGGTTTTACGGGGCCTGACCGGCACGAATGACGATGTCTGAAAAATCCACGACTTGCATGGACGATTACGATCCGGATTCCCTGACCCTCGACAAGGCGGTCAGCCTGGTGCTGGATCTGGTCGAGCCAATACCGGAAACGGAAGAGCTGGAGCTGTTCGAGGCCAGCAACCGCATCCTCGCCAGACCGGTAGTCTCGAGCATCCAGGTTCCCGCAGGCCGTAATTCGGCGATGGACGGCTACGCGCTCAAGCATACCGATCTCAACAACACAGGCCCTACCCGCCTGACAGTGATTGGCAAGTCACTCGCCGGTCATCCCTGGACCGGTGTTTTGCAAACCGGCCAGACCGTACGTATTACAACCGGCGCGCTGTTGCCGGACGCCGCCGATTGCGTCGTTATGCAGGAACAGGTCGAGATAGACGGCGAAAGAATCACCATCCGCACCCCGCAAAAGCCCGGGCAGCATGTCCGTGAAGCTGGCTCGGATATTCAACAATCGCAAACCGTGCTGGAAACCGGCAGCCGGCTCGGCCCGGCGGAACTCGGCCTGCTGGCCTCTGTCGGCAATGACAAAGCCGTTGTCTGCCGCCGCCCCCGGGTTGCAATATTTTCCACCGGTGACGAACTGGTCGCACCCGGCGAAACACCACGACACGGGCAGATTTACGACAGTAACCGCTATATTCTGCATGGTCTGCTGGACAGGGCCGGCGCGGAAATCATCGACCTGGGCATAGTCGCGGATTCGAAAACTGCCCTCGAGGAAACCTTTGCCAAGGCACAGTCTGCCGATGTGATTATCTCGACCGGCGGCGTGTCCGTCGGCGAAGCCGATTTTGTCCGCGATGTACTGGCGGATCTCGGCCAATTGCATTTATGGAAGATTGCCATGAAACCCGGCCGCCCGCTTACCGTCGGTAAGCTCAACCGAGGCGGCCTTTTTTTCGGCCTGCCCGGTAATCCGGTTTCCGGCATTGTGACGTTCCATTTGTTCGTTGCCGCGGCCCTGAATAAAATGCAAGGACTTCCCCGACAGCAGGCCCTGTCCCTGCCGGCGTGCTGTACGGACACACTCAGAAAACTACCAGGACGAATCGAGTTTCAACGCGGCATCATGCGGAAAAACACGGCCGGACAATGGGAAGTCAGCACCACCGGTCTGCAGGACTCGCATGTGCTGACATCCGTACATAAGGCCAATTGTTTTATCATCCTCGAAATGGACTCAAGCGGGGCGGAAAAAGGCGACATGGTGAATGTCATACCTTTCAGCGGACTTTCCTGATTACCTGTTAATCGCTGTTTATACGGCTCGAATTATCAACAGGCATAAAAAAGGCGACTCAAGGTCGCCTTTTTCAATAGTATCAACCGCGATCAAGCTTTACGGCTGGAGGCTTTTTTTGCAGCCACTCGACGAGTAGCTGGTTTTTTTGCGGTGGATT
>JAGRHW010000023.1 GCA_020444765.1 Gammaproteobacteria bacterium
CTGCCGCGGGGGCGCGGCGCGGCGCCGATCCAGCGTGCGATCGAGGCCGGGGACTCGGAAACCGGCGTTACCATCATGCAGATGGCCAAGGGGCTGGATACCGGCGATATGCTGCTGAAGCTTGCCACGCCGATAGGCGAGAACACCACGGCGCAAGCGCTGCATGATGAGCTTGCCGCGCTGGGCAGCCGGGGTCTGTTGCAGGTTTTGCCGGAACTTTGCGCGGGCCGGCTGCAGGGCGAGCCGCAGGATGACAGTCAGGCCTGCTACGCCAGAAAAATCGACAAACAGGATGCGCTGATCGACTGGCATCAGCCGGCGTCGGTAATCCACCGGCGGATCTGCGCCTTTAATCCCTTTCCGATTGCCTTTACGCATTGGGGTGACAAGGTGCTGAGAATCTGGGCATCACGGCTTTGCAGTGAGTCAACGACAGCTGCGCCGGGAACGGTCGTGTTGGCCGGGCAGGGCGAGATTCGTGTCGCGACCGGCGACGGCCTGCTGAGTTTGCTGGAGCTGCAATTGCCGGGCAAAAAACCATTGTCAGCCCGGGAATTTTTAAATGGCCGGCAATTGCTGGGAGAAACACTTGGCCAGTGAGCCGGCCATTGTGTGCGGCAGGCATGTGGCACAGCTTCGTCAATCCACCCTGTTTTTCGGTCATGAATAAAAAAAAATCCGGCCTTCTCGATGTTAGGGCAGCGGCTGTACAGGTTCTGCTGAAAGTCCTGGTCGACGGGCAATCCTGTTCACGGGTTTTGCCGGAGCTGTCGGTGAAAGTCGCCGACAAGGAACGCGCGTTGTTACAGGAGTTGACGTATGGCGTGTTGCGCTGGCAGGTGCGTCTGCAATGCCTGCGTGATCTGTTGCTGGACAAACCGCTGCGCGCCAAGGACCGGGATATAGATCTGTTGATTCAGCTGGGACTCTACCAGCTGGAAAAAATGACCATCGCGCCGCATGCGGTGGTACAGGAAACCGTCAAGGTTGCGGTCCAGCGCCGGAAAAACTGGGCGCGCGGACTGGTCAACGCCTTGCTACGACGGTTTTTGCGTGAAAAGGATGCGTTGCTGACAGCCCTGGCATCAAATGAACGGGCGATTTATTCTCACCCCGACTGGATGCTGGATCGCTTGCGAACTGACTGGCCTGCCCACTGGCGAGAGATCGCCGAGGCCGACAATCAGCGCCCGCCGATGAGCCTGCGCGTCAATCTCCACAAAACATCGCGCAATGACTATCTGCAGTCGTTGAGCGCCGCCGGGCTGGCGGCCCGGGTCCATCCGCTGGTCGACAGCGCGGTTATGCTCGAAACGCCGGTCAATGTCGGTCTGCTGCCAGGTTTTGCTGAAGGGCTGGTCAGTGTCCAGGATGCCGGCGCACAACTGGCCGCCGGCCTGCTGGCACCCGCTGCGGGCGCGCGGGTGCTCGATGCCTGCGCGGCGCCCGGCGGCAAAACCTGCCATCTGCTGGAATCGTCCGCTAATGACTTGCAATTACTGGCGCTTGACGAAGATCCCGCGCGTTGCGAGCTGATCGAGGATAATCTGCGGCGACTCGGGCTAACTGCCACGGTCGTCAGTGCCGACGCCTCGAATCCCGCTGACTGGTGGGACGGTGAACTGTTCGATGTGATGTTGCTGGATGTGCCGTGCTCGGCGCTCGGGGTTATTCGCCGCCATCCGGATATCAAGGCGTTGCGCAAGGAAACGGATGTGGCAGGCCTGATCCGTCGGCAAGAGCAGATTCTGATGGCGCTCTGGCCCCTGTTAAAACCGGGTGGCAGGATGCTGTATGCAACCTGTTCGCTGGTGCGGGAGGAAAATGATCTGCAGATTTTACGATTTGTTGATTCGCAGGAAGACGCACAACGTATTACCATTGGCGCTGGCTGGGGGGTGGAGCAACCCAGTGGGCGGCAAATTCTCACCGGACAACATGAAATGGATGGCTTTTATTACTCCCTGATCGAAAAACAGGTTGAGACGCGACCGGGGAAACCCGCGTAAATCGCATGGCGAGCAAACACTATTCAGTCAGGGCTCATTACTTCGCGGTATTCTTGCTGGCGTTCAGTATGGTTCATGCGCCACTGGCCTTGGCCGCCGAGCGTTTGACCATCGAAAACGTCCGGATCTACAAAGACGCCGATCACTATCTGCTCGACGCCGACACGATGGTCAATATGCGTGAACGGCCCACCGCTGCGCTGGAGAAGGGCGTCTCCCTGTATTTTAATCTTGATATCGACGTCGTTCGCCAACGCACCTGGTGGCCTGACAATACGGTGCGTTCGATCAGAAAACGCTACCGCTTGTTTTATTTCGAATTGACGCGTCATTACCGGGTGACAGAGATTACCAGTGGTGAATCGCTTAACTTCCGCACGCTCGAGGAAGCGCTGGATCAGCTCGGAAAAATCCGCGGCCTGCCCTTGATTGCTATCAAAGATGTCAATAATCCCTCGCGCCATCGTGTGCAGCTGCAGATGGCACTGGATATTTCCGAGCTGCCCGCACCCCTGCAATTGCAGGCCTATACGACACGTCGCTGGTTGTTAAAAAGCGACCAGGTAGTATGGCCACTGGATTAACCCAACGACTGACCAGCAGCGTGGTACTGATGTCAGTGCTGTTCGTGGTGCTGGTGCTATCGCTGTATATCCTCAGCAACACCGCTGAAAACCTCGACCGTTTCGGCCAGTATTATTTCTGGCTGCTGCTGGCCGACGGCATCGTGCTGGTGTTCATGGCGGTGCTGATCGCTTCCAACTCTATTCATCTGCTGCGCGAATTCCGGCAACGGGTGGCCGGGTCACGGCTGACCGTCAAGCTGATCGTTATGTCGGTATTCCTGGCGCTGGTGCCGGTTTCGCTGGTATACATGTTTTCGGTGAAATTTCTGCGGACCAACATCGACAGTTTTTTCGATGTGCAGATCGAACAGGTGCTGAACGATGCGCTGGAGCTCAGCCGTGATTCGCTGGCCCTGCAGATGCGCGTTATGCGCAGGGTTACCACCGATATAGCCGGGCAACTCGTGGATATACCGGCCGAAGAGGCTGTCAGCGAACTCAATGCCATCAGCTCAAGGATCGAGGCCTCGGAACTGACGCTGCTGGATGGCAAAAAAAACGTCATTGCCGCGACCGGTTTCGGCGGCGATGTGTCGATCGTGCCGAATCTGCCGGACGATGATCTGGCGACGCGCGCGCGTGACGGGATTCCCTATGTCGGCGTAGACCCCATCGGCGACGGTGATCTGGTGGTCCGGGTGATTGTGCCGGTGCTGACCGGAGATCCGGCGCACGGCAACAATATATTGCAAGCCCTTTACCCGATGGATGACCGATCCAGTCAGTTGGCGGTGCGTGTGCAGGAGAGTTACCAGCGCTATCAGCAGATGGAATTTCTCAGCAAGCCGCTCAAGCTGGGCTCGATCCTGACGCTTTCCCTGACCCTGATGCTCAGTGTGTTGACTGCCTTGTGGTTTGCCTTTTATGCGGCC
Organism: Gammaproteobacteria bacterium; assembly: GCA_020444765.1. Next base: position 3,508 of record JAGRHW010000023.1, read on the forward strand.
CGACGGATGATGGTGCCGATCCATGATCTGGTCGAGGGCACCAAGCTGGTCGCCGAAGGCGACTATTCTATCCGTGTTTACAAGCATGGTAATGACGAACTGCGTTATCTGGTCGATTCTTTCAATGACATGACCGACCAGCTCGACAAGTCCAGTCGCCAGGCGATGCTCAATCGCGAAAATCTGGAAAGCCAGCGGGCCTATCTGGAAACCGTTTTGCGGCATATCTCCACCGGTGTTATCACGCTCGAACCGGATGGCCTGCTGCGTACCGCAAATGATGCGGCGGCCAGTATTCTCGGTGAGGATATTTATAACCATGTCGGTCACCGCCTGCAATCCGAAGCTGGTCAGCCCGGGCTGGTGCAGCAGTTCTATGCGCATAACCGCCTGCAGATCGAAAGCGGCGTCGACTGGGCGCATGAAGTCGAGGTTTTTCACAAGACCGGCCGCCGGCTGCTGTTGTGCCGGGGGGCGCAGTTGCATGATTCGCAGGGTGAAACAGCGGGCGTGGTTATCGTGTTCGACGATATCACCGCGATCGTCCAGGCACAGCGTAACGCGGCCTGGAGTGAAGTTGCTCGGCGTCTGGCACACGAAATCAAAAATCCCCTGACACCGATCCAGCTGTCGGCTGAGCGGCTGCGGCGCAAGTATCTGGATAAAATGCAAGGCGAGGATGCGCAAATGCTCGACCGCCTGACGCACACCATTGTGCAGCAAGTGGATGCGATGAAATCCATGGTCAAGGCGTTTGCTGATTATGCCAACACGCCGACCGTGAACTTCGCCCGAACCGATATCAATCAGTTGATTCTGGAGGTTGTCGATCTGTACCGCGATCTCGACGACTCGGTGAGTATTTCGGTGCAACTCGGCACCAATCTGCCGGCTATTTCAGCCGACGTCACGCGCATTCGGCAGCTGTTGCATAATCTGATCAAAAACGCGCTGGAGGCGCAAAAGGACCAATCACACGCCGACGTCCTGATTTCGACGCATGTAAGGTTTTCAGGTGACAACCGGATGGTGGAGCTGCGTGTCGAGGACAAGGGGCCGGGTATACCGCTGGAGTTGCTTGATAAGTTGTTCGAACCTTATGTAACATCCAAGCCCAAGGGGACCGGTCTCGGGCTTGCCATTGTCAAGAAAATCGTAGAAGAACACAACGGCCTGGTGTTCGCACAAAATCGCGAGCAGGGTGGAGTCAGTATGATCATTCATTTTCCTGTTTCATCGACGATTCCCGGCCTGGAGTGAGTGTCAATGAGTAAACCTTATATTCTGGTGGTGGACGATGAGCCGGACATTCGCAGCCTGGTGCAGGAAATTCTTGAGGACGAGGGCTACGATGTCGGGGTCGCCGATAGCGGCAAAAGCGCCCGCGATGCGCTGCAGGAGTTAACACCTCAACTCCTGCTGCTGGATATCTGGATGCCCGACGAGGACGGCATCAGCCTGCTGAAAGATCTCAAACGTGGCGGGCAGCTGGATTTTCCGGTGGTGATGATTTCCGGTCACGGTACGGTAGAGACCGCGGTCGAGGCGACACGCCACGGTGCGGTGGATTTTATCGAAAAACCGTTGTCACTCGCCAAGTTGCTGTTGACCGTCGAAAAAGCCCTGCAGTACGCGGCAACCGGTTCCGCGACCGAAGGCGGGCAGAAAGAAAATTCCCAGTTACCCGAACCCCTGATAGGCAGCAGCCAGTACATACAGTCGCTTCAGCAGCAGATACGCGATATCGGTGCGACGGAAGAAAGTGTACTGATCGTCGGCGAGCAGGCCAGCGGCAAGAGTCTGATCGCCAAACATATCCACGCCGCGGGCAAGCGCGCCAATCGGCCGTTTATCCAGCTGCGCTGCGACAGCCTGTCGAGCGCCAATTCATCGCGGGAATTGCTCGGTGAGAGCAATCACGGTTCGCTGAGCAGCGGTTATCTGGAAGCGGCGGCCGGCGGCACCTTGTTTCTGGTCGATGTCGAGCAATTGCCGGAAGTTGCACAATCCCTGTTGCTGGAAGTGATTGAAAAGCGTGAATTTCGCAGAATCGGATCACTGACCCGGCAGCAGCTTGATGTACGTTTGATTGCCTCGAGTGCGGAAAAACTGCCCGAACTCGTGCGCCGGGGCGATTTTTCGGCGGCCCTGTACAATGAACTCAGCAGCCGCGAGATCAACTGCAAGCCCCTGCGCGATCATCCGGAAGACATTCCCGTTTTGCTGGATTATTACGTCAACTGGTTCGTTGAATCGGAAAGCCTGCCTTACCGGCATTTTACGGTGGCCGCGCAAAACCGGCTGCGCAATCTGGATTGGCCGGGAAATCTGCTGGAATTGAAAAACCTGGTACAACGCCTGATGATTCTCGGCAGTGGCGTGGAAGTCGATGTGCCGGAAATCAATGAAATGCTGGGTGGCCCTGGCACCTCAGGTGAGACGGCAAATCAACTCGGCCTGTCGATGGATTTGCCGTTACGCGAAGCGCGGGCGGCTTTCGAACGCGCTTATATGCTGCATCAGTTGCAGCTCGCACAAGGCAACATCGGCGAGCTGGCCAAGCGTGTCGGCATGGAACGCACCCATCTTTATCGCAAATTGCGTAGTCTCGAAATCGATCTCGGCAAGGCTCGCGATTGATTCCGGCTGACACGGTTGGCAATGCAGCAAAGTCCCGGTAATTTAGGTACACTTGACGTTTTGGCCGGTCTGCAGAGCGGCTGGCGGGGTTGCAAGGCTATTTGTTCCTCGTTAAATAATTGGATGGACTGCTGGAATGAAAATAATCGTCCTGGGTGCGGGGCAGGTTGGTTCGACTGTCGCGCAAAGTCTCGCCCGCGAAAATAACGATATAACCGTAGTCGATACAGATGCGAATGTTCTGAAGGATCTCCACAACACACTGGATATCCGTACGATTCTGGGTTGCGGTTCGCACCCGCATATTCTCAAACAGGCCGGCGCCGAAGACGCCGATATGATCGTCGCCGCAACCAACGCCGACGAAGTCAATATGGTCGCCTGCCAGATCGCCTACTCGATGTTCCATACCCCGACCAAGATTGCCCGTATCCGCTCGCAGGGTTATCTGTCCGAAGGCGCCCAGCTGTTTAAAAACGATCATATTCCGGTTGATGTGCTGATCAGTCCGGAGCGCCTGGTTACCGATCACATCGAGCGTATTATCGAGCATCCCGGCGCTTTGCAGGTGGTCGATTTTGCCGACGGGCAGGTGCGTCTGGTCGGTGTCACGGTCGACGAAAACGCGCCGATGAACGGTATGTCCCTCTCGGTGTGGAAGACCTTGCTGCCGGATGTCGAATCAAGGATTACCGTCGTCTACCGCGACGAAAAAGCTATTATTCCTGAAGGCAGTACGGTCATTCGGGAAAATGATATCGTTTTCTTTCTGGCCTCGCGGGTCAATACCAACGAGGTCATGGCGCAATTCCGCACGCTGGAAAAAGCCAACCGGCGGGTCATGATCGCCGGTGGCGGCAATATCGGCAGCGGTCTCGCGCACCGGCTCGAAGGCCGCTACCAGGTCAAGCTGATCGAGGCCAACAGCGAGCGGTCAAATGTGCTGGCGGCGGAACTCGAGCACACCCTGGTGTTCGAGGGGGATGCGGCCGATCACGAGTTGCTGATCTCGGAAAACATCCAGGATATGGATGTTTTCTGCGCACTGACCAACGATGATGAAGCGAATATCCTGTCAGCGATGCTGGCGCGCCGGATGGGAGCCCGCAAGGTGATGTCGCTGATCAACCGGCCGGCTTACGTGGACCTGGTCGAACGCGGGTTTATCGACGTCGCGGTTTCGCCGCATCAAATTACCATCGGCGCCCTGCTGACGCATATAAGGCGTGGTGATGTGGTTGCCGTGCATTCCCTGCGCAAGGGTGCGGCGGAAGCCATGGAGGCGATCGCTCACGGCGATGAAACCACCTCCAGGGTCGTCGGGCGCAAAATCGAGGACCTGCCTTTGCCCAAGGATGCGACGATCGGCGCGCTGGTCAGAGGAGGGGAGATGATCATTGCCCATCACGATACGGTGATAGAGCCGGAGGATCATGTCATCGTGCTGGTTGTCGACAAGAGTCAGATCCCGGATGTTGAAAAACTGTTCCAGGTTAATGTGACGTTTATCTAGTCCCCAGGGTAAATCGAATGCAGCTTAGAGTGATCCAGAAAGTGCTAGGCCTGTTGCTAATGGTGTTTAGCACGACACTGATCCCTCCGCTTGCGGTTTCGATTTATTACAATGATGGCGCCACCATATCGTTTATCGACGCTTTTTTTCTGACCCTGGCTACCGGCCTGGCCTTGTTCTGGCCGGTGCGCAAGGAAATGGCGCAGCTGCGGTTACGGGACGGATTTCTGGTCGTAGTGCTGATCTGGAGCGTGCTTGGCATATTCGGGGCATTGCCGCTGTATATGCACAACCCGCTTAATCTGTCGGTTACCAGCGCGATTTTCGAATCCCTGTCCGGCCTGACCACGACCGGAGCAACGGTGATCGTCGGGCTCGATGCCTTACCGCAGTCAATCCTGTATTATCGTCAACAGGAACAGTGGCTTGGCGGTATGGGGTTGATCGTGCTGGCGGTGGCGATCCTGCCGATGCTGGGTATCGGTGGCATGCAGTTATACAAGGCCGAGACACCTGGCCCGAAAAAAGACAAGCTGACGCCACGGGTCGCCGAAACCGCCAAGGCGCTTTGGTATATTTACCTTACCCTGACATTCGTCTGCATGTTGGCTTACTGGGCCGCGGGTATGTCGCTGTTCGATGCGATTGGCCACAGTTTTTCGACAGTCGCGATCGGCGGGTTTTCCACCCATGATGCAAGCCTGGGATTCTTCAACAGCCGCCTGATAGAAATGATCGCGGTGGTTTTCATGCTGGTTTCTGGAGTGAACTTCGCCTTGCATTTTCTGGCCGTCCGTTCCTTGTCGGTTATGCCATATGCACGCGACAGTGAATTCAAGGCTTATGCGCTGGTGCTTTTCCTGGTTACCGTGATTACCAGTACCTATCTTTATCTGACCCACACCGAAGGGTTTTCCGACGCCTTTTATGACGGTATTTTTCATGCCGTTTCGATTGGGACGACGACCGGCTTTACCACACGCGAATATTTCAACTGGCCGGGTTTTCTGCCGGTGATGTTGTTGTTTGCAAGTTTTATCGGTGGCTGCGCCGGTTCCACCGGTGGCGGGATGAAAGTCATCCGCGTATTGCTGCTGTTCAAGCAGGGGATGCGTGAGCTGACGCGTTTGATTCACCCCAAGGCAAAAATACTGGTCAAGATCGGTAATCAGCCGATGCAGGATAGTGTGATCGATGCGGTCTGGGGGTTTTTCGCGACCTATGTCGCCTTGTTTGCGGTTATGCTGTTGATGATGATGGCGGCGGGTTTGGATCAGATCACGGCATTTTCTGCGGTTGCGGCTTGTCTTAATAATCTGGGACCCGGGCTGGGTCAGGTCGGTGCCAATTATGCTTCGCTCGGCGATGGTCCGTTGGCGATTTTATGTATCGCCATGCTGCTTGGGCGGCTGGAGATTTTTACCTTTCTGGTACTCTTTACCCCGGCCTTCTGGAAAAAATAATCGTGGAGCTTGTCGTACAGAAAAAATGGGATGAACGTTACCGTAAGGCGCCGGATGTGGAGCCGCGTGCCACAGATGTATTGTTGAATAACCTGCATTTGTTGCCGGCACAGGGCAAAGCGCTGGATCTTGCCTGCGGGCTTGGCGGCAATGCGCGTCTGCTGGCCGGTCAGGGGCTGGATACCAGCGCCTGGGATATTTCGCCGGTGGCCTTGCAGGCGCTCGATACCGCCAGCGAAAAACACGATCTCAAGATAGAAACCCGCGTTTGTGATGTGCTCGAAAGTCCACCGCCGGCGGCATCGTTCGATGTTATCGTGGTCGCGCGGTTTCTCGACCGTCGATTGTTTCCGCATCTGCGGGCTGCATTGAAGCCCGGCGGTGTCTTGTTTTACCAGACGTTTACCCTGGAAAATACCGGTAAGGGCGGACCGGCCAATCCGGATTTTCTGTTACGCTCTAATGAATTGCTGGAGCAGTTTCGTGATCTGACTGTTTTATCGTTTCGGGACGAAGGGCGTCAGGGCGATCTGCAGGCGGGTTTGAGAAACGAATCCTGGATCATTGTAAAAAAAGGGAGTCAGGCATGACCGATACCGGTGTTTTTGAACAAATGCTGAAGCTGGGCAAGGATAACGCGCTGTTGCGCTTTACACTCGGTTCGGCGTTTTTCAAGCAGGAACGCTTTGCCGAAGCGGTTGAGCATTTGCAAAAAGCGGTGGAATTTTCACCGGATTACACCGCGGCCTGGAAAATTCTCGGCCGTTCGCTGATCGGTCTGGAACGCTTCATGGAGGCGAAGAACGCTCTGCAAACCGGTATCGAGGTTGCTGATTCCAAGGGCGACAAACAGGCTGCCAAGGAGATGCAGGTTTTTCTCAAGCGAGTGGAAAAGGCGCTAGAGGACAGTTAGGCGGCTCGCAAGGTGTCAGAGATGGCTTTTAAAGAAGGCGGTGCGGTCGTCGAAGGCGGCGCACGCAAACTGGAACTCAGGCATTTTCATCCGCGCTGGTGGCCGACCTGGCTGCTGATCGGCTTGTTGTCGCTGTTATGGCTGTTGCCGCGGCGCTGGCGCGACAGCCTGGCAGCCGGGGCTTCGCGGCTTTACTCCCGTAAAAAAAGCAATCATCGGCGGCATGCTGAAGTCAATCTCGCTCTGTGTTTCCCTGAACTGTCGCTGGCCGAGAGGAGGCGTCTGCTGCGGGAGCATTTTCGCAGCTTTTTCCAGGTCATGGCCGATTCGCCGCTGTTCTGGTGGGGGAGCGATGCGATGGTCAAAAAACGTGTCTATGTGACCGGACAGGCTGAAGCCGATCGGGCCATCCGCGCCGGTGAGAGCGTGATCTTTCTGGTCAGCCACAGTTCCGCCATCGATGTTTGCACGACCGCGCTGGCGATCGACTACAAGATGCAGGGGTTTTACAAGCCGTTCAAGAATCCGGTGATCGAGTGGCTGATTTTTCGCATGCGCTCCAAGCGTGGCGGCCGGCTCGCCGCGCGCGGCGAGGGCTTCAAGACGGTTATCCGCGATTTGAAAAGAGGCATGACGCTGTTTTACCTCAGCGATGAGGATCTTGGCCGCGAAGGCTCGGTATTTGCGCCATTCTTCGGTCGGCCCAAGGCGACCCTGGCGATGCTGCCGCGTATCGCCAAAATGACCAATGCCAGGGTTTTTCCGGTTTATACGCATTATCTGCCGGCAATGGGCCGTTATCAGATTACCATTCTGCCGGCCCTCGAGAATTATCCCAGCGGCGATCCCTTGCTTGATGCGAAGCGCATGAACGAAGCGACCGAACAGACGATCATGATCTGCCCGGAACAGTATTTATGGAGCCTGCGCCTGTTCAAGACTCAGGAAACCCCGGGCGAAAAAAGTCCCTATAAAAAAGTCAGGGACGGAGAACTCGACCTTGAGTTCTGACGACCTTGGGGGCCTATCTGTCTTTCCGCCATGCAAATGCTGATTCTGACGCTGCTATGGCTGGTTTATTTTCTGTTGCACAGTGCGCTGGCGTCACTTGCCTGTAAGCAATGGCTTGCTGGAATCTGTCCGGCCTGTATGCCGTGGTACCGACTTGTCTACAATCTGCTTGCGCTTGTCGGCCTGTTTCCGCCCCTGTATTTTATGTGGCGGTGGCGCGGTGAGCTGATCATCGACTATTCGGGGATTTTTTTCTGGCTGGCCAATGGTATCGCCTTGTTCGCCATCGCGGGTTTTTTCAAGACGCTCGACTATTACGATCTTGCCGAATTCAGCGGTAAACGCCAATTGCGGGAACAGTCCGACGGCAATCTCGACCGTGAAAAATTTCACTTGTCGCCACTGCATCGCTATGTCCGGCATCCCTGGTATTTTCTGGGACTGCTGATTCTCTGGACCCGAGACATGGACAAAATGCAGTTATTGAGTTCGCTGCTGATCACGCTTTATCTGGTGGTGGGTTCCATCCTGGAAGAGCGTAAACTGGTGCGCTATCACGGTGAGATCTACCGGCGCTATCAGCAGCGCGTGGCGGGTCTTTTTCCGTTGCCGTGGAAGTTTCTGAAAAGCGGAGAGGATCTGTAGACTGGCGGTTTCGATCAGGGCCGTGGGTTCCTCCCGTACACTGACGTTTTAGCAGGATGGTTTTATGTCGATCGCCAAACAGGCTTTTCGAAGGGGTTTTATTGCTGTCAGCCCGCTGACGCCCGGGGTTATTCCGTTTGCTCTGCTGGCCGGCGCCACGCCGGTCGAGGCCGGTTTGTCTTCGGTGACTGCGATGGCGTTATCGGTGTTTGTGTTTGCCGGCGCCTCGCAGCTCGCGCTGGTGCAGTTGATAACCGATGGTGCGGCCTTTTACGCGCTGATTCTGACCGCCCTGGTGATCAACTTGCGTTTTGCCATGTACAGCGCAGCGCTGGCGCCGCATTTTTCGATGTGCAGCCCCTCGTCCAGACTGGTTCTGCCCTACCTGCTGACCGATCAGGCGTTTGCCTTGTCCGTGTCGCACTTCGGCGACGAGCACACGCCGTCTTACCGGGTCTGGTTTTACCTTGGAATCGCTCTGCCTTTGTGGCTGTTGTGGCAGGCCGGTACGCTGGTCGGTGCGCTGCTTGGCGCAAAAATCCCGCCGGAATGGTCGATGGATTTTGCCATTCCGCTGGTTTTTCTGTCGCTGATCGTGCCGGTCGTGAAGGACCGCTCGATGTTTGTCGCGGCGCTGGTCAGCGCGGTCGTCGCCACCGCCATGTATGGCTGGTCACCGAGTCTTGCGATCCTGACGGGCGCGTCCTCGGGCATTCTGGCCGGCTATGTATACGCCAAGGTTGTCGGTGGTGAACATGTCCGCTGAGATCGGTGCGGCCGAACTTTACGCGGTTATCGCGATCGTCGGGCTCGGCACCTATTTGATACGCTTGTCGTTTATTTACTGGTTTTCCAAAAAGGAACTGTCCTCGGAATACAAGCTGGTTTTTTCGTTTATACCGGCGGCCACGCTGTCGGCGATCGTTTTTCCGGCGGTGCTGAACTACGGCGGCAGTTTGAATGTGTCTCTGGACAATCACCGCCTGCTCGCGATAGTCGTCGCGGTGCTGGTGGCCTGGAAAACCAAAAGCACGCTTGCGGTGCTGGGCGTCGGTATGAGTGCGCTATGGTTGCTGGATTATTTTTTTCCGCCAGTGCTTTAGCCGGTTTGTCACGGGAAAAAATGTCCGGATGGTCTATAGTCATTCTGGTAAATACCGGAAGTATGAACAGATTTTTATTTTCTCTACCGCATTGATTACGGATCTCCCTCCCATGAAAATTAGAGTGCTTTTATCTGCAGTGATTGCGTTTTTATCAGCCGGTGCTGCGCATGCCGAATACCTGGGGTTGCCCTACGGACGCACCGCCAATACCGAAACGCATAGTCCGATGACACTGGAAGGCGGTATACAGCTCGGTGATCTGGACAACTTCATCGCCCGTTTGTCGCTCAACCTGAATCCTAAATTGAGCATTTACGGTGACCTGGGGCTGACGGATATGGATTACGGTCATGGTTATGGTTCCGAGTCCGGTCTGAATATCGGCGGCGGTTTCGTTTACGGACTCGGCGAACTGGCCCCGGAAATAGATTTTGGGGTGCTGGGCAGTATCCATAGGGTGTCGACGGACGATTTTGACTGGACCGGCCTGGCGGTACGTGGCGTTGCCAGCGGTGATCTGCCGATTCAGGAAGTTGCGGCAAGCTGGTACGCGAGCGCCGGTCTTGAGTATCTCAGTGTGTCGGTTGATAACTGCCGAGGCTGCGATGCGGATGATACGGAATTGGCGCTTGGCGGCGGCATTATTTATCCGATCGGTCCCGGTGAGGCGTTTGGCGGCCTCGACCTGGTTGATGAGCTGACGATCGGTGGCGGTTACCGTATCAATCTCAAGTAAAGCTGTTTGATTCATTCGGTTCCTGTCACCGGTCAAGAGTGGCGGGAACGCTTTGTCCTTGCGGTTTTTCCCGACAACCGCGACTTATCTCCCGATTGTTTCCCGGATGTTCGGTGCTCGTTCAGGCATCGGTTGCGCTCGCCCGCTTTGTGCCATAATGCCGTAAAACACAGCAAACAAGGCGATACCCGATGGCTCAAGACTGGACACGCGATGGCTGGCGTCGATTGCCGGCCGTGCAAATGCCCGCCTATAAAAATCAATCCCTGCTCGGCGAAGTCCGGCAACGTCTGAACAACTCGCCGCCGCTGGTGTTTGCCGGCGAAGCCCGCGAGCTGACCGCGCAGCTTGCCAGGGTTGTCGACGGCAAGGCCTTTCTCCTGCAGGGCGGCGATTGTGCGGAAAGCTTCAACGAATTTCATCCCGATACGATTCGCGACACGTTTCGCGTCCTGCTGCAGATGGCGGTGGTCATGACCTTCGGCGCGTCGTGTCCGGTGATCAAGCTTGGCCGGATGGCCGGGCAGTTTGCCAAACCGCGTTCCAGCGCGACCGAAACACGCGACGGCCTGAACCTGCCGTCCTATCGCGGCGACATCATCAACGACATTGCCTTCAGCGCCGAGGCGCGCGAAGCGGACCCCACGCGTATGTTACGGGCGTACTCGCAATCCGCCGCGACCCTGAATTTCCTGCGCGCGCTGGCGCAGGGCGGTTATGCCGATCTGCACCAGGTGCATCGCTGGAACATGGCTTTTGTTGCCGACAGTCCGCTCGGTGAACGCTACCGGACGATGGCCGGACAGATCGGTGATGCGCTGGCGTTTATGGAGGCCTGTGGTGTCAGCAGCCGTTCCACGCCTGCATTGCACAGCACCGATTTTTTTGTTTCACACGAGGCGTTGCTGCTTGAATACGAAGAGGCCCTGACCCAGCGCGATTCGATCAGCGGCGACTGGTACGACAGTTCGGCGCATATGCTGTGGATCGGCGATCGCACGCGGGACCCGCAAGGCGCCCACGTCCAGTTTCTCAGTGGCGTGGCCAATCCGCTGGGCATCAAGGCCGGCCCAAGCATGCAAGACGAGGAGCTGTTGCGCCTGCTTGCTGTACTCAATCCGAACAATACGCCGGGCCGCATTACGCTGATCAGCCGGATGGGCGCCGATGGTGTTGAAAAATACCTGCCGCCGTTGATCCGCGCGGTGCAGCGTGAGGGCCTGAAGGTCTTGTGGTCATGCGATCCGATGCATGCGAATACCGTGACCACCGGCAATGGACTGAAAACGCGTTCCTTCGACCGGATACTCGACGAAGTGCGGCGGTTTTTTGTCATTCATCAGGCCGAGGGAAGCTGGGCCGGCGGTGTGCATTTCGAAATGACCGGACAGGCGGTCACGGAATGCACCGGCGGTGCCGAATCGATTGATGAGGACGCTTTGTTGCGTTGTTATCAGACCAGCTGCGACCCGAGGCTCAACGGCAAACAAGGGCTGGAGCTGGCTTTTCTGATTGCCGATATCCTGAAGCAAAACCGGCCCTGATTCCGGCAAGATGTCTGTCATGAAAGGGATTGCAGCATAGCGCCTGGAATGAATATCTGTTGCGGTTTGGTATGGAAAGCACTTTTTCTTGTCAATTCGTGGAATACGGCCGTTTTTGCCGCCTGACGATCGTCGAGACAGCATAAGACTTGCTTGGCATGGTGATGGTTTTTGCGTTTCGAAAACAGTCGGTGAGTTGATGGGTATGATCAAGCAACTAATAGCAGGCGTGCTTTTCTGGGGTATCAGTTTTTCCGCGTTGTCGATGTCGCTGGCGGATGCGCGCCATCTGGCCTCGCGCAGCGGGTTTGACGAAGCGCCGGAAAACGTCATCGCCCTGAGCCGCCTGACGCGAGAGGAAGCCATCGAGCTGATTCTCGAATCGGCAGACACCGCTTTTCAGGTTACGCCGCCTGTCTGGACCGGCCAGCCGAGGCTTTTCGCCGACCAGGATAACCCGCCGGGCAGATCGCCCAGCGGCCTGAGCCGCAAGCAGGTCAATGAGCAATACCGCCGCTGGTGGCGGGAGCTGCAGGATTGGCATATGGCGCAGTTGCTCCACGGGATGTCGCCCTTGACGGAGCGGATGACGCTGTTCTGGCAGAATCATTTCACTTCGTCCTGGTTCAAGGTGCGTCAGACGCAACTGATATTCGATCAGTTTATGCTGTTACGTTCGAACGCGCTCGGCAGCTATGCGGACCTGCTCAAAGGTATCATCCGTGATCCGGCCATGCTGATCTACCTGGACAACCGTTCCAATCGTAAAGGCAAGCCCAATGAAAACCTCGCGCGGGAGATACTGGAGCTGTTCAGTCTTGGGGTAGGTAATTATACGGAAGCGGATATCAAGGCCGCCGCGCGGGCGCTCAGTGGCTGGACGCTGGACAAAAATCTGGACTTTACGATCGATGCGCGCCGCCACGATGCCGGAAGCAAGACGTTACTCGGTAAAACCGGGCCGCTTGATGCGGACGATATCGTGGCCATTATTCTTGAGCAAAATGCCACGGCGGAGTTCATCACACAGAAATTCTGGAAAGAATTTATTTCACCCGAGCCCGATCCGCAGGAAGTCACCAGGCTTGCAAAAATCTTCCGTGAGTCGGACTATGATATCAGCGGTTTGCTGCGGGCGATATTCGAATCCGGGCATTTCTGGGCCGAGGAAAACCGCGGCAGTCTGATCAAGTCGCCGGTACAGTTGATTGCCGGCACGGTACGCAGTCTTGGCCTGGAGGTCGACGATAAGCGTTACCTGGTCAACTCGGCCAAGGCTATGGGACAGCTGCTGTTCAATCCGCCGAATGTGAAGGGTTGGCCGGGCGGGATTGCCTGGATAGATTCATCGACACTGATTGCCAGGCGGACATTTGTGTCACGTGCTCTGCGTGGTCAGGATATGAGGAAACCCGGCATGCAAATGCAGAAGACGGCACAGGGAGACAGCTTTCTGGACGATCTGGCGCTGGGCGTGTCGGATGTCGATCTGGAGAAAATTCTGCTGTGTTGCGCACCGCTGGGCGCCGCTGCCGGTACCGGGCGCGACAACAAACTGCGTGCGCTGTTATTTGACCCTGTTTATCAACTCAACTAGGCGGTCAGAGGTATTTGTCCATGTCGTATAAAACGTTAAAACAGCTGTCCAGAAGGGAGTTTCTGCACTTTGCCATGGCTGCAGGCAGTTCCGTGGCGCTGGGAAATGCCCTGGCGAATCCCCTGCTGCCCAAGAGGCGCAATGTGCTCGTTCTGATCGAATTACAAGGCGCGAACGACGGTCTCAATACACTGATTCCTTATGCCGATCCGGCCTATTACGACCTGCGGCCGAGTCTGGCGATCTCACGCGATGATACCTTGCAGCTGACAGAAAAACTCGGGCTGCATCCTTCCATGCCGGGATTTTTGCGTTTGTGGAAAAACCGTCAGCTTGCCATCGTGCAGGGACTTGGTTATCCGGAACCGAGCCGGTCGCATTTCCGGTCCATCGAAATCTGGGAAACCGCCTCCGCTTCGAATCAAGTCATAACGCAAGGCTGGCTATCCGGCTATCTAAACGATACTGGGCAGTCTGAGGCACCGGTGCTCGCCCTGGCGCTTGGTCAGGACGCCGGACCTTTATCCGGTTCACCGGGAAACACCCTGGTGATGGATGACTTCAGGCGTTTCGTCGAAACAGCCAGACAAATGCAGCTTATCGAAAACAGCACCAGTAACGATTCGTTGCGGCATATTCTGATGGTTCAGAACAGTATGCAGCGGGCGGCGCTGAGTCTGGCGGAAAACTCTCGTAAAATCAGCACCGAAAGGTATCAGTTTCCCGCCACGCCGCTTGGCGGGCAGTTGCAGACGATCGCTGAACTGATCATCAATGATTCTAGCATAGAGATCTACAAACTCGGCCTGGGCAGTTTCGATACCCATGCCAAGCAAAAGAGAAAACATGCAAGATTGCTCGAGGAGTTATCCGGTGCGGTCGATGCTTTTCAAAAAGCCATGCAGGCCGAGGGCCAGTGGGATAATGTGCTGATGATGACTTATTCGGAGTTTGGCAGGCGGGCTCGCGAAAACGGCAGTCAGGGTACCGATCATGG
>JAGRHW010000240.1 GCA_020444765.1 Gammaproteobacteria bacterium
TGGAGCCCAGGAAAGCGTTGAAAAGATCCAGGCTTTCTGTAAATCTGTCCTGCCGGTTCAACTCGCAATGTTGGCAATCGGCGATTGTTGTAACGATCGTCCTTGTGTTGCTCAAGTATAAATCGGCAAGCGCGGCACTATTCAGTTCGTGTATACAATGCAACTGCGGATTTATTTTATCCGCCGTCTTTACGGTTTTTATGCAGGCAATCAATGCAAGTGGCTTTTCCTGGTAAACCACACGGTTAACGCGGTGTTTCACTTCAATAGCCTGTTCAGGACAAGCTGCCGCACACAGTCCGCAATCCCGGCAGTCGGAAGCATTCAATTGTATTTGATTATCGACAAGGCTGATTGCCTCGTCAGGACAGGCATCACGACAGTTTACGCAGTTTGAAAACAATCGGCCGTGTCGGATACATTTTTGCTGATTGACGGTCGGAAAACCGCTTTCCTGCAAGCGGTTTTTTATTTTTGTCCAGGCGCCCATGCGGTAAACCCGGCACTACCAGCTTGGCGAATGCCCCGGCATATATTGCATGACCACGGCCTCCGGCAGCGCTTTTCTCTGCGTGATTCTTTTCTCGATTGCTTCCCGGTCGGGGCGCGGTTCGGCAAGAATTTCCGCAAAGCAATCCCTCATCGATTCGAAATACAACTCCGTCAACTCTCCCAGGAATGCATAAAAGGACAGCCGGCAACGCTCGGATACACGCTGGCTGAATCTGTTCAGCCAGCGAAACAGATGTTCGTCATAAAAATCTGCAAGATCACGCAATACCGTCATATCGGGTTCGCTGTTACGCATGACGGTGGAGAAAAACTGCATTTGGCAAACCAGATGATCATCGCTGCGTATCCGCCAGTTTTCAGCGCTCATACCGTATTTTTTATAGGTTTCACGAACGTCGAACATGGCATCCTGGCAAACCAGGTTCTCATCGTCTATCCACACCGACTCCAGCGGCGAGGCTCGATAGGTGTGATTAAGATAAATCGCGGCATAGTCACAAGCCAACTCATCCAGCAGACCGCTGCCGTCAGCGGTTATTAACTGCTCCAGACATTCATCCAGCGATTTTATCACCAGGCTTGCCTTTTCATGGTTTAACTGCAAGCCCAACCCTTCTGAAAAACGGTAATCGGCCAGGATGTCTGTTTGTTCTTTGCTGATTTCCCGGTCATGCAGAAGCGCCAGTAACTCAAGATCCGCGGCCATGGCCGCGAACAAGGGTTTCAGCAGCGCACGGAAATCCTCATCTGCTTCGCCCATCATGATTTATCCACATCCACCACACCCTTGCGGTGCGGAACGAAGCGGATCGACGGGTTGGTGAGTTCCGGATCGGCCATACCTTTAACCTGCCGCGTGGTTTTTTCCTCCGGTCCTATGGCTTTGGTATCCAGACTTGAATCGGCGATCTTGTCGATCGGCCCGATATCGAGCACCCGCATCATACAGGCCATCACGCAGTAGGGCTTGCGGCCTGCATCGATTTCATCGACACACATATTGCATTTTTTAACGGTATTATCCACCGGGTCAAACTGTGGCGCTCCGTACGGGCAAGCCGCTTCACAACGCCGGCAGCCTATACACAAGGTTGAGTCGATATCGACAATCCCGTCTTTTTTGCGTTTATAAATTGCACCTGTCGGGCAGGTCGGCAAACAGGCGGGTTTTTCGCAATGATTACAGGACATGTTGACCTTGTAAGCATAAACGTCCGGATAGGTCCCGCCTTCTATGTACATCACCCGCCTGAATCTCGGACCGGGCGGCAGACCGTTTTTATCCTTGCAGGCTATCTCGCAGGCCCGGCAGCCGATACAATCGATATTGTTATGCACAAAGCCAAGCTGCATTGTTGGAACAACCGGGTTGTAAGCAACCTTGTCGCGTTGTTCCACGGCCTTTTTCAAATTCTCTTTATCAAGTTTTTTTGCCATCGTCTATTCCTCAATACCACCGGACTGATTACTAATTATCACGTCTGAAGACATGGCTTCGCGCCGTTGCCAGCTGATCCCAGCCAGGCCGATGCGCGAGACTTGTTTTCTTGATGTTCACCAGCACGGTGTTATAGGCAAACGCACCGGCGGGGCTCGGTTCATCCTTGGTCAGCACATCGGGGTTACCGGACCGATCGACACCGTTTTCATCGAGATCCAGCCAGGCGCCTTCATAGATCACCAGAACGCCCGGCATCAATCGCTCTGTCACATAGACCGGTACAACGACCTTGCCCCGGTCATTCCAGACTTCCACGGTATCTCCGGTTTTGATGCCGAGTTTACGCGCATCGCTTGCATTGACGGTGACTTCCTGTTCGTAGGTCTCCCGCAACCAGGGAATATTGTTAAAGATCGAATGCGTGCGCCAGCGCGGATGCGGCGAAATCAGATGATAGGGATACGTATCGGCCGTCTTGTGTTTCAGCCATTCAAACGGTTCGATCCATTTGGGAATCGACGGGACATGATAACCATAACGGGTTCTGGTCCAGTCCTCGATGTGCGCAAGCTCGCTGCAAAGAATCTCAATGCGTCCGGACGGCGTCTGCCAGGGCACGCCTTTTTCGACATTATCCTGAAACGCCACATGTGGCCGGTCAAGGTTGAACTTGTAAACGCCGCGTTTCTTGAATTCCTCCCAGCTCATGGTTACGCCCTGATGAGCCATTACCTTGTGGTTCCACCAGTCACTCAGATAGGCTTCGTCGACGGCGTCATTGGTGTAGAAGTAATTGCGGTTGGCCTTGGGGTTATAACGCTCGCCGAAACCGAGCCGATAAGCCAACTCTGTAAAAACCTGCATATCGGTTTTGCTTTCACCCATTGGCTCGATGACCTTGGGCCGGTGAATATAATAATGCCCTTTGTACCAGGGCAAAGCGACATCGTGGCGTTCAAAATGTGTTGCGATGGGGAACAGGACATCGGCATAAAGACCGGACGGTGTTATCGTCGAATCCATGCAAACGACCAGTTCCAGTTTATTGATTGCCTCGATTTCTTTGTTGATATTGGTCAGCTGATTGAACCAGTCGGAACCCTGCCAGAAAATCCCCTTGATATTTGGTATCACACCGTCGTACTGATCGTCTCGCGGCCAGAGCCCGGCTTCCTCTCTGCTCACATTCGGATAGTTCAACACGATGTGCGCCCAGCGATCGGATTTGATCGCCGCGTACCAGACATTGGCATATTCATCGTAAGGGTAGGCCACACCTTCGGCATGCCAGGCCTTGCCGACACCTTCGGCGCAGCCGCCCAGTTTGCCGATATTGCCGGTCATCGCCTGTAAGGCCGCGCCCATGCGGCTGTATTGTTCGCCGTAGGCATTTCTTCCCGGTGACCAGGATGCTTTCAGTGCAGCGGGTTTGGTGGTCGCATACATATCGGCCAGCTTGATGATATCGGCCGCCGGGACGCCACAAATCTCGGCCGCCCATTCCGGCGTCTTTGGAATATCGTCGTATTTGCCGAGAATATAGTCCTTGAAGTTTTCCTGCCCGTTGACCGATTGTCCGGCCCAGTCGGGCATGGTTCCGGCATCCATGCCCTGAGTGAACCTGTCGATAAACGCCTGGTCCTGCAGATTATTGGTGAAAATATAGTGAGCCATACCGGCCATCATGGCCGCATCCGTATTGGGCCGGATGGGAATCCACCAGGCATCATAGGCCGAAGCGGAGTCGGTATACTGCGGATCGACAAGCACGAATTTACAACCCCGTTGCCTGGCCAGACGCATGTAGTAAAAGGTATTGCCGCCGTGAAACGTATAGGCCGGGTTCCAGCCCCACATAATGATCAGCTTGGAGTGAGCATAGGTATCGTCTTCGTTGCCATCTTCGATGGTGCCGAAAGTCCAGCGGGAACTGGTGGTTGTACCCTGATAAGACGGCACAGACCAGGAATTGGTTCGACAACCGAACATGCCGAGAAAACGACCAAGCAGCCCTTCGATCTGATCTGATTTATGCAACACGCCGTATGACGCGCCGGCATAACTCTGATCCAGAATCGCCTGAGGTCCGTAGGTCGCCTTGATATGCTTCATTTTATCGGCGACGAAACTCAACGCCTCATCCCAGGATACGCGTTTGAACTTGCCCTCTCCACGCTCCCCGACCCGTATCATCGGGTATAACAATCGTTCCGCGGAATACAAACGTGAGCGATAAGAGCGACCCCGCAGGCAGGCCCGCAACTGCGGCTCTTCTTCGGTATCCTTGCCGAACTCACCATCGGCCTGATAGCGCCCGTCATCCGTTGAAAGTCGGACGATAACATCACCTTTTTTATGCGCGACCAGCATATGACGCGATCCGCAGTTGTGCGCGCAGCTTGTAACAACCGTCTCCAACTGATCGTCGGTCGGATAGGGTTCATAGGCAAACGCCTTGGCGGATTTGGATGTAACCAACCCGCTTGCACCCAATGAACCTGCAACTGCAGCACTGGATTTCATAAACGTCCTGCGATTGACGCGTAGCGAGGCGTTGACGATTTTTTCCAATTTTCCCAGATCCATTCTAATTCCCCTGATTGGCTGCTTGCTTTTGATTGCTTGTCGAAGGATTTTCCGGTTTTGGGTATTTATGCCTGGCTCCGATGGGCGCTTCGGCTTCTCCCGGCCATTGTTTTTCAGAGTAGGGAAACCAGATCCGGTACCAGGCTCTGCCGCCGTGACAGCCATAACAGACATCCGAATCGGCTGCGCCGAGCTCTTCGATTTTCTCAGCGTTCAGAAACTCTATGCCCTGATGTCTTTCGGTCTTGATTGCCAGATGACAAGTCAGGCAGTTATCACCGAATAGCGAGGCGCTTTTTATCCAGGGCTCCGGCAAACCCATTCTCGTGTAATTGTTCTGCCCGTGGCACATAACGCAAACATACGGGTCTACCTGTTTTCGCATCGTTAAATTGGCTTGTATGCCGACGCCGGATTCACTGACCTCTTCTCGCGGATCATTGCCCTGATGACAGGTATTGCATTTCAGCGTCATGACCTGTTGGGCATAGGCGGATTTCATGTGTCTGCGGTGAAAAGTATCCTGCTCCCCGGCATAGGTACGCAATGTCTGATACCAGGCCAGGGATTCGGCGGTTTGCAGGCCCGCCGGGCTTTCTTTCAAGACCTCCCTATCAAGTACATCCTGATGGCAGGCCAGGCATTGTTCGTTGGTGGCCGATTCAATCGCCGGAGAAAAATGAATCGGATCCCAACGCGCCTCATGGTATTGCTCTGCTTTTGAAGGCTCGGCATGCGCCGGAAAAATTACCCAAAGCCAGCAAAGAGCAGCGGCCAGCAGTATCTGTTTATCTGACATCGAACCAACTCCTTTACATCAAGTCGGGCAGTGTGAAATACACTGCCCAGCAATTGCCTGGATTGTTATTTGAAGGGGTTCCACCAAGGCTTGGAATTGCCTTCCATACCGGACATACCGCTCATACCATCCATGCCCTGCATGCCTGACATACCACTCATACCGCCCATTCCGGACATGCCGCTCATACCATTCATGCCCTGCATACCGGACATACCACTCATGCCACCCATGCCTGACATACCGCTCATTCCGGACATGCCGCTCATGCCGCTCATGCCACCCATCACCGGGCGATAAGTCCACTGCGTGCAAACCATATTTGATCGATTGCCACTCATACCTTGCATTCCGGACATACCGCTCATGCCGCCCATTCCGGACATGCCACTCATGCCGCCCATTCCGGACATACCACTCATGCCGCCCATTCCGGACATGCCA
>JAGRHW010000241.1 GCA_020444765.1 Gammaproteobacteria bacterium
GCTCGCCCTGCCGCCGGTCAAAATCCACTGTTCGGTACTGGCTGAGGATGCAATTGCCGCGGCTATCGAAGATATCGCCAAGAAACGCGGAAAAACAAGCTAGGCAAGAGGTTATGGGAATTACGCTGACAGACGCGGCGGCAACGCACGTCAAATCGTATTTGCAGAATCGTGGTTCAGGCATCGGCCTGCGTCTGGGTGTGCGTACGACCGGCTGTTCCGGCATGGCGTATGTGCTTGAGTTCGCCGATGAGGTGCTGGATAACGATACCGTGTTTGAAGATAACGACGTCAAGGTGGTCGTGGATGCCAAAAGCCTGATTTACCTTGACGGCACCGAGCTCGATTTCGCCAGGGAAGGGCTTAATGAAGGGTTTAAATTCAATAATCCGAATGTGAAGGACCAGTGTGGTTGCGGCGAGAGTTTTAACGTTTAGCGATCCCGGGGCAAACCTGAAAACGCCCTGCATCGCGGGGCGTTTTTTTTGGGTCCGGAGGCAGTGGTGGTGAATCAATGAGCGTTAATTTTTCTGATAACTACTTTGCCTTGTTTGATTTGCCGCCAGCCATGTCCGTTGATCGGGAGCAGCTGGATTCGCGTTACAAGGCGCTGCAACGTGAGTTGCATCCAGACCGGTTTGTCAATGCGAGCGACAGTGAGCGTCGCTGGTCGATGCAGGCGACCTCGCTGGTCAACCAGGCCAGGCAAACCCTGCTCGACCCTTTGGCGCGTGCCATTTATTTATTGTCTTTGTCGGGTATAGATATCGATGCCGAAACCGACACGCGGATGTCCGGCGACTTTCTGATGACGCAGATGACGTTGCGTGAGTCTCTGGAAGACGCCAGGGCGTCTGCCAATCCTTTCGAGGAGTTTGATGGCTTGAGGCGCACGGTTCATGAGATGTCAAAGGAGATCGAGACAGCTTTTGAGACAGCTTTCGAAGCCGGAAATCTTGCCGAGGCCAGGGATCGCGCGCGGGAATGGCAGTTTTTATACAAGTTGAAAGCCGAAGTAGATGAAGTCGAAAGTGAGCTGGATGAGTATTGATATGTTCAGATTGAGACCGGCAGATTACGGCGCGTGCCGTATTTTTTTGCGACAAACCGTAAATTGCGGGTCAGGTAGCTGAGTATGGCCTTACTGCAAATTGCTGAACCCGGTCGGTCAACAGCGCCGCATCAGCACCGGCGGGCGGCAGGGATCGATCTCGGAACGACCAACTCGCTGGTCGCCAGTGTGGTCAGTGGATCGCCGGTCGTGTTGAAAGACCTTGATGAAACCGCTCATATACCTTCGGTAGTCAGCTATGGTGAGGCTGGTGTCGAAGCGGTCGGGATCGAGGCCATGCGTCGGGCTGCCGAAGATCCGCTGAACACCATCAGTTCGGTAAAACGCCTGGTCGGAAAGTCAATCGACGAGATTCGCGCAGACAAGGTCCGTTTGCGCTACGAGCTTGACGATAGCGCGGCAACCCCGCGGATCAAGACGGCCAGCGGTCCGGTATCTCCGATCGAGGTTTCCGCCGAAATCCTGCGTGCCTTGAAAAAGCGTGCCGAGAAGTCGCTTGGCGGTGATCTGATGGGGGCCGTGATTACCGTGCCCGCTTACTTTGATGACGCGCAGCGCCAGGCGACCCGGGATGCGGCGAAAATCGCCGGCTTGCATGTGCTGAGGTTGATCAACGAACCAACTGCGGCGGCGCTTGCCTATGGCCTCGACAAGAACTGTGAAGGTGTTATCGCCATTTATGACCTGGGTGGCGGCACATTTGATTTCTCCCTGCTGCGACTGCAGGGCGGTGTCTTCGAGGTGCTGGCTACCTCCGGCGATTCAGCGCTGGGTGGTGACGATATCGATCGTGCGATTGCCGTCTGGCTGGAAACCCGGCATGGACTGAATGAGGTTGTCGTGTCGGACGAGCGCAAACTGCTGAGTCTGGCTCGTTCCCTCAAGGAGCAACTGAGTGCCGTCGAGCAGACTGACTACCGCTTGTCACTGTCCGGCGGTGAGTTGGCCGGCGAGATGAGCCGGGAAACCCTGAACTCGCTGGCTGCCGAATTGATCAGGCAAACGATAACGCCTTGCCGGCGAGCTTTGCGTGATGCCAAGGTCAGTCGTGAAGACATCGAAGCGGTCGTGATGGTTGGCGGCTCGACCCGCATGCCTTATATCCGTGAGACGGTGAGTGAGTTTTTCGGCAAGCCGGTGCTGACCGATATCGATCCGGATCAGGTCGTCGCGCTCGGGGCGGCTATCCAGGCCAATGTCCTGGTTGGCAACAAACCCGATTCCGATATGTTATTGCTGGATGTTATTCCGCTTTCGCTGGGGCTGGAAACAATGGGTAACCTGGCGGAAAAGATCATTCCCCGCAACACGACCATTCCGGTTGCCAGGGCGCAGGAATTTACAACCTACAAGGATGGCCAGACGGCGATGTCTCTGCACGTCATTCAGGGTGAGCGCGAGCTGGTTAGTGATTGCCGCTCACTGGCCTGTTTTGAGTTGCGCGGGATACCTCCCATGGTTGCGGGGCAGGCCAGGGTGCAGGTGACTTTTCAGGTTGATGCCGACGGCTTGCTGAATGTCTCGGCGGTCGAGAAAACCAGTGGCGTGCTCGCCAGCGTCGAAGTCAAACCTTCTTACGGACTGACCGATGCCGAGGTTGAGCACATGCTCAAAAGCTCGATGGATTGTGCTGAACAGGATATGCTCGCGCGCAAATTGCGGGAGCAGAAAGTTGAAGCCGATCGGGTCGTCGAAGCCCTCGATTCGGCGATGCGTCACGATGCCGAAGCCTTTCTTTCCGTTGAAGAAAAACAAGTACTGCTTGAGGCGCGGGATAGCTTGCTCAAAGCCCGTGATGGTGAAGACGCGGCGGCGATCAAGTCAGCAATCGAGGCCGTCGAAAGCGCCAGTGAAGACTATGTTGCCCGGCGTATGAATGCCAGCGTAAAAAAAGCCATGGCCGGTCATAAGCTGGAAGAGTTTAACAAACCAGAGAAATCCTGAAGTCCCCGGACCGATATCCTGGAATACCACGGAAACACTGATGCCGAAAATCGTTGTCTTACCCCATCCGGAAATCTGCCCTGAAGGCGCGGCTTTCGAGGTCGAGCCCGGCGTCTCGGTCTGCGATGCCTTGTTGCGCAATGATGTGGAAATTGAGCATGCCTGTGAGAAGTCCTGTGCCTGCACGACCTGTCATGTCTATGTGCGAAAAGGGCTGGAGTCGCTTGAAGAGGCTTCGGAGCTGGAAGAAGATTATCTTGACAAGGCCTGGGGGCTGGATCCCGATTCGCGCCTGAGTTGCCAGGCTATTGTCGAAGATGAGGATCTTGAGATCGAGATCCCGAAATATACCATTAACATGGTTTCTGAAGTTCACTAGTCAGCGACCGGAGAATCCCATGAAGTGGAATGATGTGTTGGACATCGCCATCGCTCTTGACGAACAGCACCCTGATGTTGATCCGCAGTATGTGCGTTTTACCGATCTGCATGCCTGGGTTTGTGCGCTTGATGAGTTCGACGATGATCCGGAGCGATCGAATGAGAAAATTCTCGAAGCGATTCAGATGACCTGGATCGAAGAAAAAGACTAATCTACATTGACGCAGGCGGTCCGATTGCGTAGACTCGCGCCCCTGCAAACACAAGCCTTTAGGGCGATGTTTTTGCTTCGTTGGATACAGACCGTTCGGGGCATAGCGCAGTCTGGTAGCGCATCTGGTTTGGGACCAGAGGGTCGCAGGTTCGAATCCTGCTGCCCCGACCATCACTGCATTCAGCACACACCTGCGGGTGGTTAACAGGTTTATCCAATGCGCCCGTAGCTCATTTGGATAGAGCATCGGCCTTCTAAGCCGAGGGTAGCAGGTTCGAATCCTGCCGGGCGTGCCAGTTTTATCTATGGTGGGCGTAGCTCAGTTGGTAGAGCGCAGGATTGTGATTCCTGTGGTCGTGGGTTCGAATCCCATCGTCCACCCCATTTTTCAAGTCTCCTTGAAGGCAGGCCTACAGCACACACCTTTTGCTGATGAGGTTGAGGGGAATCAAGAAGCATCCAGGTTACCGTATCCGGCGGATTTTCTGATGCTGATTCTTATCTTTCTGAGCAGCGTCTGACTCAAAATAACGCAGCGTTTGCGGTATACTGCACGGCTAGAGATATGCGAGAGTGGCGGAATTGGTAGACGCGCTGGATTTAGGTTCCAGTGGGGTAACCCGTGAGAGTTCGAGTCTCTCCTTTCGCACCATCATTAACACCAAGGCTCTTGCTCGTCTGAGAGCGTAATTTCAATTTGTGTCTGTCGGCTCTGTGCATGTGCTGGCAGATATTGAGGTGAAACATGCAAGTATCGGTAGAAACAACCCAGGGTCTGGAGCGCAAGCTGACCGTTCAGCTGCCGTCCGGAGATATCGACAATAAGGTCGATGAACGCCTTAACTCCTTGAAAAAAACCGCAAAAGTCAACGGCTTTCGGCCAGGCAAGGTGCCTATGGCGATTATCCGTAAGCGCTACGGAGACAAGGTTCGTGGCGAAATTCTGGGCGATATGATCAATAGCAGTTTCTACGAGGCGGTGGCCAAGGAAAAGCTCCGGCCTGCAGGTTATCCTCAGATCCGTCCGGTTGAGGCAGAGGGCGGAGATAACTTCGTATTCGATGCGGTTTTTGAAGTTTATCCGGAATTTGAACCTGCAAATGTGGATAGCCTCGAAATAGAGAAGTCGGAAGTTGAAGTAACCGCTGCAGATGTCGATGACATGCTGGAAACCTTACGCAAGCAAAGAAGCCAGTGGCAGCCGGTCGAGAGAGCTGCCGTCGAAGGCGATCAGTTGCTGATAGATTTTACCGGCCGGGTGGATGGTGAGGAATTCTCCGGCGGCAAGGCCGAGAATGCCCCGCTGGTGCTGGGTTCCGGCTCAATGATCGATGGCTTTGAGTCACAATTGACCGGGATGAAGGCCGGCGATGAAAAAACCATCACCGTGCAGTTCCCTGAAAAATATCAGGCCGAAGAGCTTGCCGGCAAAGAGGCCGAATTTGATATCAAGGTGCATACCGTCAAGGAGTCCGTGTTGCCCGAGATCGATGAAGCGTTCGTCAAGAGTTTTGGTGTCGAGGACGGCTCCATCGAAAAGCTGCGCGATGATGTCGAGAAAAACATGCAGCGAGAACTGAAGCAGGCGGTCGATAATCAAACAAAACAGCAGATCATGGATGGGTTGCTGGAACTCAATCCTCTCGAGATTCCGAAGGCGTTGGTCAAGGATGAGATCGGGCGCCTCAAACAGCAGCTGGTGCAGCAAATGCCAAATGCCGCTGAGTTTGAAAAATTAGGCGATGAGATGTTCACCGAAGACGCTGAAAGAAGGGTCAGGTTGGGACTGGTTATTGCCGAAATAGTTAAAAAGAATGATATCAAGGCGAGTCCGGAGAAAGTGCGGGAGCAAGTTGAGCTTATCGCATCTTCTTATCAGGAACCTCAGCAGGTAATAGACTATTATTACGGTAACCGTGAACTTCTGCAGAATGTAGAAGGGCTGGTTCTTGAGCAGGCGGTTTGTGACTGGGTCATGGACTCGGCTAAAGTCACGGGCGTAAGTAAATCGTTCAAGGACATCATGAATAAAACCAGACCTCCGATGTAACGGAGAGGCGGTTATTTTGTTTGTAAAAACAATCGGAGAAAGCAGAAACCATGAGTTTTTCACTGGATAAATCACAGATACACGCACC
>JAGRHW010000242.1 GCA_020444765.1 Gammaproteobacteria bacterium
TGCTGGCGGACTCCGACGGCAACATCGTCGCCCTGTTCAGCGCGCCGCATAAGGCCGATGCAATCAGCGCGGATATCCGGGCCATTACCACCGCGATGACGGAGCACTGAAGTCCATGCGTCGATTGCTGATCATTCTGCTGCTGGCCAGCGCGCTTTTCCCCCTGACCGGTTGCGCGGACAGCCAGGCGTCGGCCCTGAGCGTCGTCGATGCCGAGGTGATGCTGGCGCCACCCGGCGTGTCTGTCACCGCCGCGCTGATGACGGTGAAAAACGATTCCGATCAGAGCATTACCATCGAGCGAATCGAAGCGGAAGATTTCGAGCACGTGGAACTGCACAAGACCGAAGTGGTTGACGGCACGGCGCGTATGATCGCTCAAAAAAATCTCACGATTCCGGCCGGCGGCACGCTGGAGCTGGCCCACGGCGGCTACCATTTGATGCTCTACGCACCGGCGCGCGGCTTTGCCGAAGGCGATGTCGTCAAACTTACACTGTATACGAGCGCGGGCAGAATCTCCGTTAACGCGCCGGTTAAACGTCTTTCTTTATAAACGCTCGTAAGGCCCGCCGATAGCAGCTGCTTTTTAGCGTCGATCAGGACACACATCCTCATGGATCAACAATCTTCAGGCTTCAGCGACCGGCTTAAATCCTGGCCGCTTTATTTCCTGCCGCACCATTTGATTTCACGCCTGGTTTTTCGTCTCACGCGCCTTGAAACCAGTCTGAAAAACCCGGTAATCCGCTGGTTTATCAAAACCTATCGGGTCGATATGAACGATGCCGTGGAAAGCGATATCAGCCGCTTCGCCAGTTTCAATGCCTTTTTCACCCGGGCGCTGAAAGCCGATGCGCGACCGCTTTGCAGTGGCGCCGAGACGACCGCCAGCCCGGTCGACGGCACGGTTTCACAAGCCGGCGAAATAAAAGACGGACGGATATTTCAGGCCAAGGGCCGCGATTTCAGCCTGCTGGAATTGCTCGGCGGCAACGCGGCACTGGCAAAACCGTTCGAGAACGGTCGTTTTTCCACACTCTATCTGTCGCCGCGCGACTACCACCGCATCCATATGCCGGTCAGCGGGACCCTGCACGCGCAGACCTACGTGCCTGGACGATTGTTCAGCGTCGCACCGCATACCGTGCGCACCGTGCCGCGCCTGTTTGCCCGCAACGAACGGGTGATTGCATTTTTCGACACACCTTTCGGCCCGATGGCGATGGTGCTGGTCGGTGCGATCAATGTCGCCGCAATAGAAACCGTCTGGAGCGGCCTGGTCACGCCACCGCCCGGCAAGACGATCAACGAGATCCGCTATGATAGCGACGATGCGCCGAGCCTCGAAAAAGGCGCGGAAATGGGGCGTTTTAATATGGGTTCGACGGTGATTCTGTTGTTTGGCGACAACGTGACGTGGCTCGACGATCTGCAGGCCGGCCGCAAGGTTCGAATGGGCGAATGTATCGGCAGCGGGCGGAACGTTAACGGCGCAGGCTATTGACCGCCTGCCGGCCTTCATTATAGCGACGCTGCTCATCTTCACTCAGATCGAAACGCTGCAAGGCGTAGAGCGCGGCCTCTCGGGTTCGTTTGGTTTCCTCGGCGTCTTCAATCTTGGCCAGCAGATTGAACTTCAGGTCGTCCGACAGATGCCGCGACTTCAGGACCGCAAACGTCGCCGTCTCGCGCACCTTGGCATCGCTGTCGTCCAGACCCTGCAGAAGAATATGATTAACGTTAGTATCACGCGCCCAGCTGGAGATGACCGCCATGCTGTGCGAGCGCACCAGCGGATCGGGGTTGCCGGCCAACCGTGAAAAACGGTCAAGCAGATCGCGCTGTTCCGCTTCGTCGGTACGCGCCGGATTGGCCATGGCATTGAGTCCGGCGACCAGCAGTCCGGGATCGGTCTCGACCGACAGCAGATCCGCCACCGCCTGACGGGCACGCGGGTTATGCGGTTGTTGCCAGCCAAGCAAGGCAAGCCCTGATTTAGTCGACTCCGTATGACCGGACAACACCAGCTCAACGCCAACATCGGTTACCAGCGGGTCATCGAACTGGCCGAGCAACTGAGCGAGTCGCTTGGTTTTTTCCGGGTCCGTATTGGCACGAAACTCCAGCGCCAGTTGCTGCAAGACAATCGGTTTGTCTTTGAGCAGTTGGGTCAGGCGTTTGAAGTCGTCGTCATTGATCGGCTGATTACCGATTTCATAAAGTTCGAAACCGGCGGCCAGCGCGGCGCTTTCAGCGAGCGGATCGGGCTCTGGCGTGGCCGACGGGATAGCGGAAGATTTTTCTGTCGCAACAGCTTGCTTCACCGCCGGCCTAACGGACTCACTACCCGGCGTACCAACCTGCTTCGGAGAGTCAGCTGGCGAAGTGTTCAGCCATTGAAAAAGCGCCCAGCCGCCACCGACGGTACCGATAAACAGTAACAGCAAAAGCAGAGAAAGGCCGATCTGGCCTTTCTCCGGGTATCGAACTTTAGCCAAGATCAATCCTGGTCAGGCGGATTGATCGAGAACTGCACCATGGTGGCGCTGCCCGGTGTCTTGGCCATTTTCCAGTCGAACGGATCGCTGATGCGCTGATAGAACTGCTCTTCCGTGCCGCAACCGACACCATCGATGGAAAACGATTCGAAGTCGCCAGACTGCTGAGGCACGTCCAATTCAACCACAGCCTGCAGTTCGGTCCAGGTCTGAGGACCGACCACGCCATCGGCGGAAATACTGCGCCGTTCCTGGAAATCCTTGACGGCCGCCAGTGTGTTGGGCCCGAAGATGCCGTCAGCAAAGGCGTTGATATCCGATGAGCCGCCCGGGTTGATGCCGAGACAGAACAGGATCCGCTGCACGCCCTTGGTGTAGGAGGTATTGCCGTAGGCACCACCCTGATTGAGCGTACAGTTGTCGGTCCAGCTGGCGTTTTTCGATTCGCCATCGCAGATACCGCCGGTTTCGTCGCCCGGATCAGTGCCATCACCGCCACCGGTTTCGTCACCCGGATCAGTATTTTCACCGGTCTCATCGCCCGGATCGACTTCCGGATCGGAATCCGAACTGCTGCAACCGATCGCCACCGATGCCAGGACAGTAATCAGCAACAAACGAAAAAGTGTCGTGTAAATCGATTTTGTAAACCGCTTCATTAATTCCCGCCTCTTTTGAAAAGGATTAGATTGTTCACAGCACGTTGGCCGGTGTTCCGGACATAGATAATAGTCGATCCTTGCGCAACCGGAGATTTACTTCATCATTGATAGTAGCACGTAAGCACTGCAAGCAGCTGACCAGGAGCCGCCTGTCAAGGCCTGTAGAAGTGAAGAATTTACAGTTTGCAACAGCTGCTCAGGACCGGGCTGGTTGGCGTTTTTCCCGGTACAGAATATACAAACCGGAAGCGACGATAACCGCTATACCGAACCAGGCCAGGCCATCCGGCAAATCTCCCCACAACAGATAACCCAATAGCAAAGCCCAGACCAGCGAAGTGTATTCAAGCGGCGCGATCAGCGACAGCGATGCCAAAGTGAACGCACGGGTCATCAGATAATAACCTGACAAGGCCAGCGCACTGACCAGCAGCAGCACCAGAATCTCGGGCAAACCCATATCGTGCCAGACGAAGGGCACCGCGAGGCTGCCAATCAGGGTGAAAACAAGATTGAAGTAAAACATGATATTGAAGGTGGATTCCGTTTCGGTCAGTTTTCGTCCCCACAACATCATCAGAGCGTAGGACGCGGCCCCAACGATCAGCAACAATGAGGCCGGATGAAAGACCCCGGCGCCCGGCCTGACGATCAGCAGAACGCCCATAAAACCGATAAACACCGCCAGCCAGCGATGTTTGCCGACCGGCTCGGCAAACATCCAGGCCGACCCGGCCGTCATAAAGAAAATCCCGCAGAAAAAGATCGCCGTGGCATCGGCGAGTGGCAGATACTTGAGCGAGAGAAAAAACGACAGGGGCGCGAAAAAACCCATCGCAGCACGCAACAGATGCTGACGCAATTTACCGGTGCGAAGAATCATCAGGTCATATTTGACCGCAATCATCAACAGCATGGTCGAGGTCACGATCCAGCCACGCAGCGCGATGACCTGTACCACCGGAATGTCTCTCAGCAACAGCCACTTGACGCCGGCATCCATCGACGACAGGACAGCCATGGCCCCCAGCATGTAAAGAATGCCGTTAAAATTGGAATCTTTCAGAACGCCTCCGAACCGGCAGACGATGCCGGATCCGTCAGATAATCAAATGCGTTGGATTAAGTGCCAAACAGATTGCCGAATGCCTGCGACAACACATCCAGCGGTAGGTTGGCGGCAAAGGTGCTGCCGACGATCGCGACACTGATCAGCGGCCACAGAACGCTGCCGAGCAAACCGGTAAACATCAGTCCCATCAGCACCAGCAGCCCGTAACGGCCGAACTGATTGTATTTGACCGCCCACGGCAAGGGTAACAGCCCTTCCACCACACGGCTGCCGTCAAGCGGTGGAATCGGCAGCAGATTCAGCATCATCAGCACGGCGTTGATAAAGATACCGGCGGCGCCCATATGGATCATCACAAACCCGGTCGCGCTTTCACCGCCATCGACCAGCAGACCGGTTTTGAAGACAAAAGCCCAGAACAACAACATCATCAGATTGGAAAAAGGTCCGGCGATCGCCACCACCATCATGTCGCGGCGCGGATTATGTAATCTGGAAGCGTTGATCGGCACCGGCCGGGCCCAGCCGAATATAAAACCGGTCGACATCAGCAACAGCAAGCCCGGCACCACGATCGAACCGACCGGATCGATATGCCTGATCGGGTTGAGCGACAAACGCCCCAGGGATTTGGCCGTGGTATCGCCAAGGCGCAAGGCCGCCCAGCCGTGCGCGATCTCATGGATGATAATCGCGAACATGACCGGCAACAGCCAGATCGCGATACGTTCTATAACAGTCATAATCGACGCCTACCTGAATCGTAGCAACAGGCCCTAGTGAATCTGCTCACCGGCCGAGGTGCCGGGCTTTTCCTGCACCAGCACCCAGGGCGCGGTGACGACACACCACAACAGCGGCCGGCGTGCCTGCCAGTCGCGTGCGTCATCATCGCTGGCCGGCGCGAGTTCGCCGCTGTTCAGCCAGGCGACGACTTCGTCCTTCGCGTCCTGGCTCATGCGCACGGCAGCGTCGAGCAGACTCAGCGACTGACTGACTCTGATCACGACGCCGCGGGCAAAGTGGCGTTCTAGTTCCGGCCATTCGACGACGGCCGTTTCGGTGTTGAGTTTTGCGCGAAGAACATCCTCGTCGCTGAATTCAGTAGTATCGCTCATGGATTACCGACTTGTTCTTTCTCAGGAACCCGTCTGGAACCCGCCGTCTCCAGCTTCGCCGACTATAGGTCAGCGAAATCTCATGACAGCCGAAGCACTTCAGACGCAGGTGGAAAACAATCGTGCAGTATACAAAATAATGGAGCCGGAAAACGAATAAACAAGACGCCGGCGTTTTGCTCCGGATAACCCGGCCATGCTGTCTGAAGCCGTTTTACTGTACTGCGAATTGCGGATTCTCCGCGCTAAGCGCCGCCTGAATCCGTTGCCAGCCAGAGGAGCCGATGAGTTTTTCCGTGCGGGCCCGCATGCCCCGCCAGCCCTGCAGTCCGCCGCTGTGAATAATCGCCACCGACTGATCGCCGCTGAATTCGCCATGC
>JAGRHW010000243.1 GCA_020444765.1 Gammaproteobacteria bacterium
GTACGGTTTTGAACGATGATCCTTCGCTCAACGTGCGTTTGTCGGCGGCTGAGCTGGGCATCGAAGGCGCCGTGCGGCAGCCGGTCAGGGTGCTGCTCGATTCCCTGTTGCGCGTGCCGTCAGATGCCAGGTTGTTTCGGCTGGAAGGTGAGGTTCTGATTTATACAGGGAAAAATAAAAATAATAAAAACAAATATTTAAATAATAATATTCAGGTGAATTATAATTTTTCGGATGGCGCCGGTATCGATCTTTTAAAATTGCTGGACGATCTGGCAAAACGTGAATTTAATGAAGTGCTCGTCGAGGCCGGGCCCACGTTATGTGGTTCTTTGCTCAGTCGCAAACTGGTGGATGAGATAATTTTATATCAGGCGCCACACATCATGGGGGATGCGGGAAAACCCTTGTTTCATCTTCCCGATATTCAGCAGATGCGTGAGCGTATCCCATTGAAACTAAAAGAATTGAGACGGATCGGCGACGATGTCAGGCTGACCCTGTCTCCGCAATACCAATAACTCAAACCAGTAACAGATGAGGCACACTGAATGTCGACGATAGTCGTGGTTAAAAAGGGCGGTGAATGTTGTATTGCCGCTGATAGCATGACCAGTTTTGGGGATATGCAGCTGTCCGCCCCTTATGACATTCATCATGACAAAATTCAGGTTTTCGGCAATGTGCGTTTGGGCGTGGTCGGCAGCGCCGCTCACACCTTGGTTATAGAAAATGCCATGAAACACCGGGATCTCAAGGCCGATTTCAGCTCGCGGGATGCGATTTTCGCTACCTTGCTGAAGCTGCACAGGATTCTCAAGGACGAGTATTATCTGACGCCGAAAGATGTCGACGACGATCCCTATGAGTCGAGCCATATCGACGCGGTTCTGGCCACGCCGAAAGGTATTTTCGGTATCTATTCCCTGCGCGAGGTTTACGAGTACAATCGTTTCTGGGCGGTCGGCTCGGGCGCTGCGTACGCGCTTGGCGCCATGCACGGCTTGTATGGTGATGCCAAGCGATCCGCCCGTGACATCGCCAAAGCCGGCGTCGAGGCCGGTGCGGAATTTGACAATGCCTCGGCTTTGCCCATGACGATTCGCAGCGTCAAACTGAAGGACTGATATGTTTACCGGAATCATTCAGGCGGTCGGTAGGATCGACAGTATCATCACAAACGGCGTCGACAAGCGTGTCAGAGTCCATACCGGCAAACTGCCGACAGCCGATATTGCGCTGGGCGATAGCGTGGCGGTCAACGGCGTTTGCCTGACGGCGGTTGGGATCGATGCCGATTCATTTTCCGCTGATGTTTCTGCCGAGACAATCAGTCTTACAATATTTCGTGATTTGTCAAAAGGTTCAGAAGTGAATCTCGAATTGGCATTAACCCCGCAAAGTCGTTTGGGCGGGCATATGGTGAGCGGTCATGTCGATGGCGTGGGGCGTGTGGTGAGCATCGGGCAGGATGGCGCTTCGCAGCGGTTCGCCTTCGAGGTGGATCAATCGCTCGCGCACTACATCGCGCGCAAGGGATCGATCTGTATCAACGGCGTCAGTCTGACTGTCAACGATGTCGATGGTGTGCGCTTCTCAGTCAACCTGGTGCCGCACACGCTGCAGGAAACCACCCTGAAGGATTTGCGTGTTGGCTCCGACGTCAATATCGAGGTCGATATCATTGCCCGCTACCTGGAGCGTTTGCTGACGGGAGGTTTGCCGGGCCGCGACAGCACGCGCGGCATCGATGAGCAACTGCTGGCCGATGCGGGATTTATTCCGGGTTAGCTGGTCGCGGCTAACCACTTAATCACTTTGTTTGCTGCAGGACTTGTCGTTACAATAGCGCCTTTTAACTGGAGCGCTTTGCAATGGCGGTTGAACGCACTATTTCCATCATAAAACCCGATGCCGTGGCCAAAAATGTCATTGGCCAGATTTACGATCGATTCGAGAAAGCAGGTTTGCAGATTGTTGCAGCACGGATGATGCATCTGAGCCGCGAACAGGCAGAAGGGTTTTACGCGGTGCATAAGGAACGCCCGTTTTTTAACGATCTGGTTGCTTTCATGACGTCGGGGCCGGTGATGGTTCAGGTGCTCGAAGGTGAAAGTGCGATCACAAAAAACCGTGAAATCATGGGCGCAACTAATCCCAAGGACGCAGCGCCTGGCACTATCCGCGCCGATTTCGCTTCGTCTATCGATGAAAACGCTGTGCACGGCTCCGACGCGCCGGAAACCGCTGAAGTTGAAATCAACTACTTTTTCGGCAGTGAAGGCCTCTGTCCGAGAACCCGCTGACAGAGTTGTGCTGTGAGCGAATCTGCTATCAATTTGCTGGGGCTTGACCAGGCGGGGCTGACCGACCTGTTTACGGGTATGGGTGACAAACCCTACCGCGTCACGCAAGTGATGAAGTGGATTTACCACCGTCATGTCGTCGACTTTGACGATATGACGGATCTTTCCCGCGCCTGTCGCAGCAAACTACATGAAACCGCGAACGTCCGTCTGCCTGAAGTGGCGATGGAAAAGTGGTCGGCCGACGGCAGTTGCAAATGGCTGTTGCGGCTGGAGTGCGGCAATTCGGTCGAGACTGTCTATATCCCCGAGCCGGGTCGCAGTACGCTGTGCATCTCCAGCCAGATCGGCTGCGCGCTGGATTGTTCGTTCTGCGCCACGGCCAGACAGGGATTCAACCGTAATCTGACGGCCGCGGAAATTGTTGGCCAGGTTTATCTGGTGAATAAAATCCTGCGGGAAAACCCGTTGACCGAGGGTCGGCAGATAACCAATATCGTGTTGATGGGTATGGGCGAGCCTTTGCTGAACTTTTCGAATCTGGTGCCAGCCCTGTCGCTGATGATGGACGACCTGGCGTTTGGCCTGAGCAAGCGGAAAGTCACGGTCAGTACCTCGGGTGTGATCCCCGCGATGGATCGCTTGAAGGATGCCATCGATGTGTCGCTGGCGGTTTCCCTGCACGCGCCGAACGATGCCTTGCGCGATGAACTGGTACCGCTGAACAAAAAGTATCCTATAAAAGAGTTGATGGAAGCGTGCCGTCGGTTTGTAGACACTGAACAGAAAAAACACATTCTGTTTGAGTATGTGATGCTCGATGGTGTTAACGACAAACCCGAGCATGCCCGGGAGCTGGTCAAACTGCTGCGGAACTTTCCCGCCAAGGTCAACCTGATTCCGTTCAATCCGTTTCCCATGTCCGGCTACCGTTGTTCGGATCAGGGTCGGATCGATCGCTTCTGGGACATTCTCACACAAAGCGGCATAAGAACGCTCAAGCGCACCACGCGTGGAGAGGATATCGATGCCGCCTGTGGTCAACTTGCAGGGGATCTTGAAGACAAGAGTCGCCGCTTTATCAAATTCCAGGAGCGGCGATTCGGAGAACAGCTATGAAAACGAAAGACTTCCTGCCGGTTTTATTGCTGCTGGCTTTGTTGCAGGCCTGTGTCACCAGCGGCGAAAAACAGCAAAGCCCGGACAAGGCGGCCCAATACAACGCCCAGCTCGGCATCAATTACATGAATCAGCGGGGCGATCTCGAGCAGGCCCGCATCAAGCTTGAAAAAGCCCTCGAGCAGGATGACGGCAACGCGCTCGCGCATGCCGGTTACGCGCAACTGCAGTCGGTTGTCGGCGACAAGAAAAAAGCCGAGGTGCATTACCGACGGGCGATTGCCCTGGAACCATTGAATGCCGACCACCACAATGCCTATGGCGTTTTCCTTTGCGGTGAAGGTAAAACCGGTCAGGCGCTCGAGGAGTTCGATGCGGCGGTGGATAATCTTTACTACAAAACACCGGAACTGGCGCTGAATAACGCTGCTGTTTGTTTGACCGACAGCGGTGACAATGCCCGTGCCGAGGACTATCTGGTCAGGGCGGTAAAAGCCAACCCCAAGTACTCGCCGGCGCTGTTGAATCTGGCCGACCTCAACCTTGGTGCCGGACGCATGGAGCTGGCCGGTGCGTATTACGAGCGCTATACGCAGTTGTCGCAGGAAACCCCGAGAAGCCTGTGGATCGGCTATCAGATCATGCGCGCCAGCGGCGACCTCGAGAGAGCCCGGCAGCTTTCCGATACCTTGTTGAGCCAATATCCCAATTCCAAACAGGCAGGTGAACTGCTCACGTCAACGGTCAATGACTGAGGAAACAATATCAGGTCAGACACCCGGGCGGTTGCTTGCCAAAGAGCGTGAGTCACGCGGCTGGTCGTTTCGGGATGTCAGTGAGCAAATCAACCTGGATGAAAAAATTCTCCAGGCCCTTGAGGAAGCTGATTACGACAAGCTGCCTCCACCGGCCTTTGTCAAAGGTTATCTGCGCGCTTATGCAAAACTGCTGGATATGGATCCAGAGCCTGTTGTGGCGCTCTACAAACAGCAGAATTTCCAGGACCCGGAAATTCACAAGATTGCACAGACGAAATCCGAGGCGGTCAGCTCCGACCCTTTGATCAAGATGATCAGCGGCGCGGTGATTGCGGTTATCTTCTCTGCGCTGGCTTACTGGTGGTACAGCAACCAGCCGAATGAGGAGCCGGTCGATGATAACGGGGTCGACAGCTCGATCGGTACGGATGCCCCGTTGAGCACGGAAAGCACTGCGCTTGATACGGACTCAGCCGGAGATTTTACCAGTGAGCAGAATGACCCGGTGTATTTACCGGTCGATGAGCCGCTTGAAACCTCGTCCGGAATCGGCGTGGAAGAGGAGCCGGGAACACCGCAGTTGTCCGGTAGTCCGGGCGCTTTATCCACCGATACGCAAGTGCTCGATACAAGCATGGATGAGCCAGGCGCTCAAGCTGTTCAGGATGATTCACGATCGGATACGTCAGGCCTGAATTCAAGTCTTGATCTTCCGACGGAGGACGCAGCGCAAGGTGATACGAGCGACTCGATCGATTTGACCCGCAATTCGTTATCCGGCAAGGCGGTTCTCGATCCGGTCTCGCGGATTGTGCCGGGAGCTGATAGCGGATCTGGAAGTGAAACTGACGAGCCGGAAAGCGCTGTTGTCGGCGAAGACATCTTATTGCTGAAAGCCGATCTGGACTCCTGGGTGTCTGTCGTCGATGCGAATGACAACCGTCTGATGTACGGTATCCTGACGAGCGGAACGCCGAGAAAACTACAAGGTATGGCTCCCTTTAGCGTGGTGTTCGGCGCGGCGCCGGAAGTCGAGGCGACGATCAACGGCACGGTGGTGGAATTCTCATCGCTGATCAGAAAGTCCAGAACCGCGACCTTCGTGATCGAGTCGGATGGCTTGGCACATAAATAGCCGCCGCAATTTTTTCAGATGGCAAATTTCAGATTGATTCAACGATGAGCAAACGAATTCAAAGCCTGCGTGGCATGCATGATGTGCTGCCGGAGCAAAGCGCGGCATGGCACTTTCTCGAGCAAACGATTCGCGAAATCATGCATGCCTACAGTTATCGCGAGATCCGCACGCCGTTGCTCGAGCAAACCGCCTTGTTCAGTCGATCGATCGGCGAAGTGACGGATATTGTAGAAAAGGAAATGTACACGTTTGACGATCGCAACGGCGAGAGCGTCAGCCTGCGACCGGAAAATACCGCGGGATGCATCCGCGCCGCGATCGAGCACAATCTGCTGCAGCAGGGATTGATCTCGCGGGTCTGGTACCAGGGACCCATGTTCCGATACGAGCGTCCGCAAAAAGGCCGTT
>JAGRHW010000244.1 GCA_020444765.1 Gammaproteobacteria bacterium
TAGACAAAAACTACGAGTATCAGCCCGGCAAGAAAAGTTGAAGTCGGGATCAGTCGTCCTGTTCGATTTCGCCGCCGCCTTTTTTCATCCGCTTGCCGGCCGCCGCGCGTTTTTTTCTGACCTCTTTCGGATCGGCGATCAGGGGCCGGTAGATCTCCACCCGGTCACCCTGCGACAGCTGCTGGTCATCCTTGACCACTTTGCCGAAAATGCCAAGCTCGGCCTCTTCGATCAAAGCCTGCGGAAAATCCTTCAGCACAGGGGCGAGTCGGACAGCCTGACGGGCAGTCGTGCCCTCTTCGACGTCAAGGGCGTAGATTTTCTGCGTGTCGAGCAAGGCGTAAGCCACTTCAACCAGCACCGTTCCTATCTCCTGTAAACCTGGTCCGCCCGTTTGACGAAAGCGTCGACCAGTGTCGAACAAATTTCCGAAAACACCGGATTTAACACAGCGCGCATCAGGCGGCTGGAAAATTCAAACTCTATATCCAGCGATATTTTACAACCCTTGTCGCCGAGCGCTTGGAAAACCCACCGGCCGTCGAGGCTTTCGAATGGCCCTTCCTCGAGACGCATGTGGATGCTGGTCGGTTCCTCCATGGTGTTTACCGTGCTGAAGGATTTATTCAACGGCCCTTTGGCGATTTCAATGGTCGCACGCTGCTCGCTTTGATTGCGCTCTATCACCCGGCTGCTGCGGCACCAGGGTAAAAAATCCGGGTAAAATTCCACTTCGTTGACCAGCTTGTACATTTCTGCCGGGGTATGCATCACCAAAGCATTTTTATGTATCTGCGTCATTCCGCCCGAAAATTCCTCGCGATCGGCAATTCGTTTGAATTAAATTCACGGCAATGCCTTATAATGCACCGATGGCAAAACAAAATAAACCAGGCAAGAAAAAAGGCGACGGATCGTCCACCATTGCGGTCAACCGGCGCGCGCGTTTTGATTATCATATTCTGGAGAACTACGAGGCCGGACTTGTACTCATGGGCTGGGAGGTCAAGAGCCTGCGGGCCGGCAGAGTCCAGCTCAACGACACCTATGTGATCATCAAGAATGGCGAGGCGCTGCTGGTCGGCTGTCATATTACAGCCCTGAATTCGGCCTCGACGCATGTCGACACAACACCGATGCGACCGCGCAAACTGCTGCTGCACAGGCGCGAGCTGAACAAGCTGATCGGCATGATCGACCGTAAGGGTTATACGCTGGTGCCTTTGTCCATGTACTGGAAACGAGGCAAGGTAAAACTCGATCTGGGACTGGCCAAGGGTAAAAAGGATTATGACAAGCGCGCCACCGAAAAAGAGCGTGACTGGAACCGCGACAAGCAGCGTTTGATGCGCGGCCGATAAGCGAAGTGATTCCGTACAGCCGGCGTCAGCTGTCCCAAAGACAGCCGCCGGCACTTTCCTTTGCCAGTTTTTCGAGCCATTGACGATGCTCCTGCAGCTCCGCGTCGCCGGCCTTGACCACACGCAGTTTGCGTGTTCCGGTTGCGGAAAAAGCCTGCATTTTCTCCTCGCCCTGCCCCTCTGCCGAACCATCCTGCTCGAGTAATAAGTCCGTTTGCCCGCCGGTCATGCGCAGGTAAACGTCGGCAAGAATTTCCGAGTCGAGCAAAGCGCCATGCAGCGTTCGGTGTGCGTTGCTTATTTCGAGCCGTTTGCACAAGGCATCGAGTGAGTTTCGCTGACCCGGCCAGGTTTCACGTGCCAGAGCCAGGGTATCGAGAATCGTGCAATGATCCTCAACGCGTTTCGCATGCCCGGCGCGTTTGAATTCGGCGTTTATAAAGCCGACGTCGAACGCTGCGTTGTGAATGATGAGCTCGGCGCCGTCGATGAAACCAATGAATTCCCGCATGATATCTTCAAACCGCGGTTTGTCGGCCAGAAACTCGTTGCTGATGCCATGCACCGCGATGGCGCCTTCGTCGATATGCCGGTCCGGTTGCAGGTATTTGTGGAAGTTTTCGCCGGTGATCGCCCGGTTTTTCACTTCCACACAACCGATTTCGATAATCCTGTGTCCATCAGAGTGCTCGAGGCCGGTGGTTTCCGTATCCAGTACGATTTGTCTCATTGGCTGTCCTTGGAGTTTTCGGCAGTGTAAACGCTATTGGTTTGTAGATGAGCTTATCTTAACCGCCCGCCGCCAACTCATCTATCCCGAGGTTCGCCAGGCTGTCGACGAGTTCGTTCTCGGCGTGTCCGCTGTGCCCCTTGACCCAGCGCCATTCGACTGTGTGCCCGGCCAGCAGCTCATCGAGCGCCTGCCAGAGGTCAGCGTTTTTCACCGGCTTGCGGGCCGCGGTTTTCCAGTTATTGCGCTTCCAGTTCGGCAGCCACTCGGTGATGCCTTTCAGAACATACTGCGAGTCGGTGGTGATCCGTACCGTGCAGGGACGCTTCAGGGCTTGCAGGCCTTTGATAACAGCGGTCATCTCCATCCGGTTATTGGTCGTCTGCCGCTCGCCGCCGTAGAGCTGCTTTTCATGGTTGCCCATTCTCAGCAAGACGCCCCAGCCGCCGGGGCCGGGATTGCCACGGCAGGCGCCATCGGTGAACAGCTCTACCATAGCAAGGAATCGGCAGGACAAAGCGCCGCGTTGCGATTGATGAGTTTGTCCATTTACTTGTCGGTCTGTTGCCGTGCCGAACGTTGATCAATCCTGTTGACCAGGCTGCCGACGGCTATACCGGCTGTTTTACGTCGCCATTTACTGCGCACCAACATCATGGGAATCGACTGTTTGCGGGCATGAATGATGTAAACGCCGCCCAGTTTGCCGAGCATCGGCCTGGCTTTTTCGACAAAGCGCGTCTTCTGCAGCAGGCCTGAACTGGCAATAGGCAGCCGCAGGAAAAACGTTTGCTCCTGGAGTATTCGAAAGTTCAACAGCGATAGCCAGTCAGCAATACGTCCACGGCTGTAGAATTCCCCATTCCAAGGCACGTTGCCCCGCCAGCGCATCAGCACGTGTCGCAGACCGTAACTGCTATAGGGGTTGAAGCCGATGATCAGCAAGTGTCCATCATCGGTCAAAACGCGATCGGATTCGCGTAAAACCTGGTGAGGATCTCCGCAAAACTCCAGTGTATGCGGCAAAATCACCAGATTCATGGTGTCGTTGGCGATCGGCAAATGCAGCGCATCCGCACCTATGTCTACCGCGATGGAATCCGCCGCAGTTCCCAATACCAGCTTTTTATGCAGCCCGGCGCTTTCCAAAAGTGAGTAATTTTGAGATATTTGGCCTATTTGCAGGCCCTGATAACCAAAAATATCGGGAAGCAGCCCTTCGAGGATGGACGACATTTCACCAAGGATTGTCTGTCCAAGGCTGGTAGAATACCATTTTTGAAGTGGTTCCTGGGCATCGAGCCAATTGGGAGTATATTTTTTAACCGTCATGCAATCCAGATCTGCGTAGCAATGGTTCATCGTAGCAAACTGACAAGGCGTTTCACCAGCACGCCCGGCAAACCGGCAATCGGCGTGCTGTCGGCACTGGTTTTATTTGCCTTGTGTTCAGGCGCGGCAGCTAACGCGTCCAGCGATGATATCTCCGGTCAGCCTGACCTTATTATGGACTCTCCCACAAAAACCGCAAATGACGCAAACGAGGTGGTCCTCAGTCAGCGCGTGAATGAAATCCTGAGCGAATACTCGTTTTTGCCTGCGATCGGCGAATTCAACCGATGCCTTGTTAACGATCAGTGGCGAACGCCAGCGGTCAGTCCCTGGCAACGCATAGCCAGTAGTGCATCCATTCAACGGCCGGTTGATGAAAACATCGATCAGGAATTGCAAATCCTGCTCAATGACAAATACTGGACCGAGCGCAAGCTCAAAAATGCGGACCCGTATCTGCACCATGTCATCGAACGGCTGAAAGCGCGGAATCTGCCGGTGGAACTGGCCTTGCTGCCAATCATTGAAAGTAATTACGACCCGGCTGCACGCAGCCCGAACAATGCCGTCGGCTTATGGCAGTTTGTGCCGGCGACTGCAAGAGCTCTCGGTCTGACGATCAACCAGTGGCTCGATGAACGCAAGAGCATCGAACGCTCAACAGAAGCCGCGCTCGACTATCTTGAATTTCTGCACGCGGATCTCGGCAGCTGGCCGCTGGCGATAGCTGCCTACAATGCCGGCCCCAGCCGTCTCAGACATCGCATAAAAAAGCACGGACAGGACGACTTTGCCATCTGGGATCTGCATCTTCCCGAGGAAACCCATCGCTACGTGGCGAAATTCTTTGCTCTCAGCGAACTGATCGCCAGAGCCGACGAGCTGGATGTAGCGCTGCCGGCAGCCGATGAAAAAACGGACTTCGTGCGGATTGAAACCGGCACCCGGATCGGCCTCGACGCTGCCGCCAGACTTGCAAATCTGCCAACCGATCAGATAGAGCGCCTCAATCACGAACTGATTACCCGCGGCACGCCGCCCGAGGGCCCCCATGAAATAGTGATACCGGCCAACGCGGTTTCGACCTTCACAACCAATCTGCATACAGCCATTGAAAATGCCGCGCCGCTGTTTGTCCCGGCTCGCTATCACCTGGTGGAAGCCGGCGATTCACTCGGTACCATCGCCAACCGGTATAACACCAGTGTCGATGATCTAAGACGCTTGAACAATATCGACGGCAGTCACATCCGGAGCGGTCAGAAAATTCTTGTGGCCCAGCAGGACGAAGCCATGCCGTCCTCGGGCAAGGGAAAAACCCCTGCCTATCAAGTCCGCGAAGGCGATACCTTGTCGCAGATAGCCTCCATGTACGGCGTGCAGCGCTCGGTTCTCGCCAATAGCAATAATATTGATGATGATAATTTACTCAGGGTCGGAAAAATATTGATTATTCCGGCGCGTTACCTGCCGGCCGGTAAATCGATGATCCGTTATTCGGTCAAGGCCGGCGATACGCTTTCGGAGATTGCTTATCGCTTCAAGGTCTCGCTGAAAAAGATCAAGGATTTAAATCCCTTGCTGGCCAATGCCCGGAAGATTCAACCGGGCCAGAAA
Organism: Gammaproteobacteria bacterium; assembly: GCA_020444765.1. The sequence continues at coordinate 5,041 of JAGRHW010000244.1, forward strand.
GTCCTGATTCCCACTTCAGGGCTATAAGACCCGTCCGGATTCCAGGCGGAAAGTAGGCAAATTCCGCTAAAACGCCTATAGTCATAGTGCCCGGCCCGGAATCCATTGACTCGGACTGACAAGCCTGAGATTATTATCCGGATCGAGCAAGCAAGGTCTTGATTTTTCTGGGACGTGATCACCGACAGGCGACACGTGTCGGAAAAGCGCAATTTCAATTTTTTACAGCCCCGGCTTTTCCGAAATACGGACACACCATGCCTAAAATTGTACTGTCTCTCGATGATAACCAGATCAGGGAGTTCGACCTGGAAAAGGAAGAAACCATGATCGGACGACGGTCCAGCAACGATATCCAGATACAGAATCTCGCGGTCAGTGGCCGTCACGCAAAAATCATCATCGCCTTGAACGATGCTTTTCTGGAAGACCTTGGCAGTACCAACGGCACGTATGTCAACGGCCGGCTGATCAAAAAACAGGCGCTGAAGGACGGCGACGAGATCATCATCGGCAAATACAAGCTGGTCTTCCACGGCAGCGAAAAAACCGAACAGGATGAGCGTTCCGGCCTGCTGCACAAAAACAACGATGAACTGGCCATCAACGAACAGGCCGTCGCCGACATCGATGTTGGCGGCTCAAAATATAACAGCGCGATTATTGAAGTTAAAAAC
>JAGRHW010000245.1 GCA_020444765.1 Gammaproteobacteria bacterium
GTCAGCGAGGCAAAGGCGATCAGGCCGAAACCATCGATCATCGGATTCCGGCCACGAATCGACGAGGCCAGCCCGACACCAAGCGCGGTGACCAGCGGCACCGTAATGGTCGAGGTCGTCACCCCGCCGGAGTCATAGGCGATACCGATGATCTCGGCCGGCGCAAAGGCCGTCATAATCACCACCAGCACATAACCGCCGATAATGATCCATTGGATCGGCCAGCCTTTCAGGATACGCAAGACGCCGATCACGATCGCCAGCCCGACCGATAACGCGACGGTCAGACGCAGGCCACTGGCGTAGCTTTCGATGGCATTCTCGTTGTCTTCAATCACCTTGCCGGCCGCTGCGATTTGCGCCGCCTCGTCCGCCACGGCGATCAGCGCCGGCTCGGCGATCGTCGTGCCGAATCCGAGCGCAAAGGCAAACGTCAGCAACCAGCCGACACTGCCCTTGCGGGAAAATGCATGCGCCATCGATTCGCCAATCGGAAACAAACCCTGCTCGAGCCCGTGAATAAAAAACGTCAGCCCCAGCAACACCAGCAGCACACCGATCATGACCTGGCCGACATCCGGCAGCGGTTGCCTGAGGACGAAAATCTGGAAAAACAGCACGACCGCCAGTACAGGCGCAAGATCCCTCGCGCTGCCCAGCAAGGATTGGAGAAATTTTTTGAACATTTTCGGGTGGAGGAAATCCCTTTTTACCGGTCTCTACTATGTAGCACACCGGGTGGATAAAACCATTGTCGGCCAGCAGGACACAACGCTGCAAACGTCTTTCGTCCTCTACTTCCGGCTGAAAGCTAGGGCGCCGGAACGGACTGACGTCCTCTTTTAAAAAGCCGGTTCAGCAGATTGACGGCAATCAGGGCAAGCGACATCAGCGGCAACACCATCTGCGATGCATCGCCGAGCATCAACGACCAGATCAGGCTGTATAACACCCAGGCCAGTGGAATCAACAATAAAAACCATCTGCAGGCGGCATGGAAATAGAGAAGAAAGACCAGCGTCAACGCCACCAGCTGGTCCGGCTGCATGGCGAAGTAATCGGCCTGCAAAAAATCCTTGTTGAGATAATACTGCACGACCGGTGACACCAGCATGACCAGCACCAGCCAGATCAGTCCCAACAGGGTCGAGCTGTTCGCTCGCAGCCCGAATTGCAGGCGATTCAGTGCAATGCCCCAGATAAAAATCAGAAAGCCCTGGAAAGCAAAAATTTCCGCCAGCCATATACCGACCCAGTTCAGATCCATATAGGTGCGCAGAAAATAAAATACTGCAACCCAGAACCAGAAAATCGACAGTATGACCGAAGCGATGCGGCCGCGTCCGGGCGTTTTCTTGAACAACTGCCCGACCAGCAGCACGATCAGCAACAGCGCCGGAATATGTGCCGGCCAGCTGTCGAGGTTGTATTGTGAAATCGTTGCCAGTAATGCTTGCGGTGCGTAGGGAATCATTTAAGGCAGGAATTCCATTTACAGGGCTGCAAGATAGTCGATCATTTTTTTCCGCAGCGCCTGATCCGGAAACAAACCAACTCCGGCCCCCATGTTCTGCTGCATATGATCGACTCTCGACGTTGCCGGTATCGCGCAACTGATTGCGGGATGGGAAACCACGAACTTCAGAAAAAACTGCGCCCAGTTCCGGCAATCGAATTCTCCGGCCCAGTCCGGCAGCGGTTTATCCGCATAACGGTCGAACAGATCCCCTTTGTCGAACGGCATATTGGCAATCACCGCCACGGACTTCTCGCGCGCCAGCGGCAACAAGCGCTGTTCGGCGTCGCGGTCCCGGATGTTGTAAGTGAGTTGCACGAAGTCGATTGGCTCGCGTTCGAGGATTTGTTCCAGCAGGTCATGGCGTCTGCCATGCGATGTCGTCACCCCGATATAGCGGATTTCCCCGGCTGCTTTTTTCTCTCTCAGGGTTTGCAGATGCGCTTCCCAGGACAGCAGGTTGTGCACCTGCATCAGATCCATGACCGGCAGCTTCCAGAGTTCCTGCGAGTCAGCGATTTGCCGCCTGCCCTGCTCCGGTGACCCCGTCCAGACCTTGCTGGCGGCAAATACGTTTTTATCGCCGCCGATCTCGGACAGGCAATAACCGATCACCTCTTCGGAGGAACCGTACATCGGCGAGCTGTCGATCATGCCGCCGCCGTTGTCCAGGAAGGCCCGCAACACCTCCACCCGCTGATCCCGCAACTGGCGGTTTTTGCCGACATTGAAGGTCCGCCAGGAGCCCATGCCGATCACTGGCAGGGTTTCGCCGCTGACCGGAATGGTTCGTTGAATACGGGCTGATGGAGCGGACAGCACGCCATTTGCCGCACCGCCAGATAAAGCGGCAGCGGTGAGAGCCAATGTCTTCAGGAACGAGCGGCGCCCGGAATACATATTTTCCCCCTTCTATGGCTAGCTGGTTCATTCTGCCAGCAACCGGGTCGCGATTCCAAATTAAGATGAGGCAGAGACAAGACGAAATCAGGTGAGAAACGCAGTTTACACGCAGTAAATAAGCATTTTGAACCTGATTTCAACGCGGTATCTGGCCAATCAGTAGAGTTTCAACAGCCTGCTCAGGCGGCCCTGACGGCTTGATGGACGGTTAATTGCGGGAACGGAATTTCCCAGTCATAGGCATTGCAGGCTTCCACACACCAGCGTTGCATGGTTCGGCGCAGGCGACCGTAAAGCTCGCTGATTTCGCCGGTGAAATCGATGATAACGGTGATATCCAGCGAGGATTCACCGGCTGCGCTGAACTCGATGCGCAGATTCAGTACCTTGTCGGCCAGACCTTCCTGCTCGATACGCTGCTGAATAAATTTCTCCAGCGCGTCGGGAATCACGCGCGGCGCCAGTTTCTGCAAGCCGTAGGAAACGCCGATGATTTCCTTGAGCCGGAAACTGGTGGAAAGATTATGCGGTGCCAGCGTCAGAAACTCGCTCATCGGGTAAGTCCGCAAGGCGCCGCCGCGCTCGACCAGCTGGATCATTTCCTTGGAAATGCCGGTGACCTTGCCGCGACTGCCGTCGGCCAGAATCACCCAATCGCCCTGTTTGCAGGGAAACCAGGGTTCATGCTGCCGAACCGGCCGGGAACTCAAACCGACCAGCCGGTCGATCGGCAAGCGCAGTTGCATACCGGCCGTCGGATTGACGAGCTGGGAAAATAAATTGATCTGCTCAACGCGCCACGGAATACCGTCGAACTCCAGACGCTCGCCCTCGCGCACCGAACCGATATTCAAAAACAGCTGCATCTGGTACCAGTATCGCGGCACGGCGCTGCGAATCGTCCACACCGCAGCAACAAGAATCAGCAGGCCCAGGCTGAAAAGCACCCAGTCCTCGACGATATAGAAAACGATCATCGGCCCCAGCACGGCCAGAAAAAAACTCACCATGCCGTGCAGCAACTGAATCAGGCGAATCCGGAAACTGCGGTGCTTGGCGCGAAAGCCCGGCAGGATTTTACGCATCGCCGCAGCACTCAGTTTCGACAGCATGACGACCGCCACAACCACCGCAAAGGCGATCAGCAGATACAGACCGCGCTTCTGCACAAACTGTTTCAGATAGGCTTGCGACGCGTCGGAAAACGACACCTCGCGGGCTTCCAGCTTATCCAGTTGCAACTGTATGCTCTGACGGTCGTTTTCCAGTATGGTCTGCTGCAACTGCCATTGACCGAGCCGGTTCGTCAGCGAGGCGTTGACCGCTTCATCGCTCGACGCTGCCAGCAAGGCCTGCAGGTTATCGATCGCTGATTGGGCGATCGGCAGGCGTTCGTTGTAGGAATCGAGTTTTTCGCGCAAGGCGGTTTTGTTGCGCACGCCGCTGGTCATGCGCTTCATTTCCTTGAGCGCGGGCTCAAGCAAAAACATCACTTCGCTTTTCAGATCGAAAGCGTCCTTACCCTCGCCCTTGAGATCCGCGATATCGTATTCGGTAGCAATTTCATCGAAACTTTTGCGTGTGGCGGCCAGCTCCTGGCGCAACTGCAGATCCTGTTGCCGGAGTTCCTGCAGCGCAGAGTCCGAGCTCGTCTGGTCGATTTTCGAGGCAATTTCGTTGAGCCGCTCGCGGATATGCCGTTCGGTATTGACGATGGCCTTGAGGGTTTCGAGCGTGGTTTCCAGGCGTACGCCGCTTGTCGGCCGCGCCTCATCGACCTGCGCCATGACACCGCCGGACAGGCACAGAGCCACCAGCGCGAGCAGGCTGGCGATGACTGTTTTCAGTGTTGATCGGCTGATGATGTCCACAATCGATTACTGTCGCAAGATTGATTCCAGAGTCGGCAATACAGCCCTTTGACGAAGAAAAAACCTATAACGAATAATAATTCGATTGGTGTTACCAATCGCAATTGATGCGGCACAGGCACAGCCTGCGAGCAGGCGACGGTCGGGAAGTGGTGCTGCAACAACAGCGCGAGAAAGGCTGCCTGGCAGCGCTCGGTAACGGGATGATGGCGTAAAATCACAACGCCGGGACGCAATATGCATCCCGGTTCTTCGCGGCGGTTCCGTCTAGAACAGCGTATAAATAAACGGTGCGATCGCCGAGCCCTGGGAAAACACGATCAGGCTGCCCAGTAACAGCAACAAAATGATAATCGGCGCCAGCCAGAATTTTTTGCGGGCCTTCATAAACCCCATTAAATCTGAAAGCAATTCAAACATCAGTAGGTATTCTCCAGGTTTTCAGGTTGTTGCTTTTTACTTTTTTTCCAGTAACTGCCGTCGGCTTTGTTCCTCGGACGGTTTATCGCGTTCTTGCTGAGCAGACGGAACATAAAGCCCATCGGGGTAATGATCAGAAAATACAGGATCGACAGAATCAGCTTTGTATTGAACGCGCCCAGATAAAAACCGATGATCATCCACGGCCGGTAAATCCATTTCAGCTGGGCGGGCAGAAAAGTCGCGATCAGGACGATGACAGCGGCCACCACCCAGGGCCATAGCGGAAACCCGTGGCCAAACAACCAGGGCAGCAGCAGGCCGAAGATCAGCACGATCATACCCGCAAAGATAAAGCCGAATTTGCGCAGCTCGGGCAACTCCGGCAGCGGCATGGACAGGCTGGGCTTAGTCGAGTTCATATTCGTCTCTCCATGATTCGTCCTTTTCCCAGACCGGCTGATCCGGCTTGGCAAGCAGATAATTGTCTATCACCAGATAGTCCATCTCGGTACGCATAAAACAGGTATAGGCATCGGCCGGCGAGCCGACAATAGGTTCGCCGCGAACATTGAACGAGGTATTGATCAGGACCGGACAGCCGGTACGCTTTTCAAACTCATCGATCAGCTTCCAGTAACGCGGATTGGTTTCCTGATGGACAGTCTGTACGCGTGCCGAATAATCAACATGGGTAACCGCCGGAATCACCGACTTGGGCACGTTGAGTTTGTCGATGCCAAAAAGATTCTGCTGCTCTTCGGTGAGCGGCAGCCGCTTGTCCTCGCGCACATTAGCCACCAGCAGCATATACGGGCTTTTGTCCGCCAGGTCGAACCATTCCGAGACCTTTTCATACTTGACCGAAGGCGCGAACGGGCGAAACGATTCGCGG
>JAGRHW010000246.1 GCA_020444765.1 Gammaproteobacteria bacterium
GCAGTTACTGAAAATGCTGAGAGTGAGTTCGAAGATCCCGAGCGCCCTGTCCGCCGAACACCTGAGCGGGCACCTGCAACATCTCCGCTCGGCGCTGACTCTCGACGACGAACAGCAAAGCGGCGACCCGGACGATGACACCATCAGTATGCGTACCCGCGCCAAACCGCTGATCGATCTGCTCGAAAACGCCATTGAAAATAAAGAATTTGTGATGTGGGATTATCATCGCTAGGGAAATGTCATCCCTAAGCTTTGGTCTGGGGAAACGTCATCCCCGAATTGTTCTGTGGTGGAACCAACGCCTTCTTCGGACAGTCCGTAGCTGGATTCCCGCCTGCGCGGGAATGACGGATGAAGCAATACGCTCCATACAACCACTTCGTCATCTCCGAACGCCCACTAAGCCGTCATCCCCGAATGCTTTAGTCGGGGATCCAGCACTTCCACCGGACAATCCGCTGCTATGATAAAGCCATGAACGGCGTTGATGAACAGGGGGAAATATCCGCTTCATAGTAGTAGCGTAAGCTCACCCAGATCTCTATACTCGCCGTCCTCAAGACGCCAACCCGCGGGGGCACGCTTCCATGACAGACAATCCCGGCAACTGGAACATCGACGACGCCGTCAGTCTTTATAAACTCAAGGACTGGGCGGCGGATTATTTTGATGTTTCCTCCAGCGGTGAAATCGAAATCGTCGCGCCCGGTTATGCCAAACCGGTGCGGATTTCCCTGATGGATGTGGTATCGGGCATGCAGGAACGCGGGCTGCATATGCCGGTGATGCTGAGGATCAAGAATATTCTCGACCACCGCATCAGCCTGCTGAACGAGTCCTTTGCCCGGGCCATCCACGCCGCCGATTACGGTAACCATTACCGTGGCGTCTTTCCGATCAAGGTCAATCAACAATGCCAGGTGGTCGAGGAGATCGCCCAGTTCGGCGCCCGTTATCATCACGGGCTGGAAGCCGGCAGCAAGGCGGAGCTGATCATTGCGCTGGCCAATCTCACCAGCAACGACAGTTTTATCATCTGCAACGGCTACAAGGACGAGGAGTTTATCGACCTCGGTCTGCATGCCCGTAACATGGGCATCAAATGCTTTTTCGTGGTTGAAACACAGGCCGAGCTGCAGATTATCATTCGCCGCAGCACCGCGCTCGGTGTCAAGCCGCTGATCGGTGTCAGGGCCAAGCTTGCATCTGAAGTGGACGGGCACTGGAGCGAGGACAGTGGCGACCGTAGCCTGTTCGGCTTGTCGGCCAGCCAGCTGATCGACGTGGTGGATGCGCTGAAAGCCGCCGGTCTGCTGGACAGTCTGCAGCTACTGCATTTTCATATGGGTTCGCAGATTCCGAATATCCGCAATATTCGCGCAGGCGTGGCTGAAGCAATCCGCTACTACGCCGATCTCGCGCGTGAAGGCGCGCCCATGGGTCACCTGGATATCGGTGGCGGGCTGGCGGTCGACTACGAAGGCGCCCACAACAGCGACGTTCACAGTAAAAACTACAGTCTCGACGAATACTGCAGCGACGTCATCGAGGCGGTCATGGAAACGCTCGATCCGCTGGAGCTGCCGCACCCGGTCATCTTATCCGAGTCCGGACGGGCAACCGTCGCCTATTCCTCGATCCTGATGTTCAACATCCTCGATGTCACGCATTTCGAACCCGGCCCGCTGCCGGACAAGCCGCCCGAGGATTATTCGGAGCAGGTACAGCGGCTTTTCGAAATCAACGACATGTTGAATATCGACAATATCCAGCGCTGCTACAACAACGCCGCCCATTACCGCGATGAGGTGCGTGAGCGTTTCAGACACGGCGAACTCGATTTGCGCGAACGCGCGGTGGCTGAAAATATTTACCTGAACATCATGCAGCGCATCACCCGCCTGATGCCGCAGATGGAACGCGTACCGCAGGACCTCGAATCCCTGCAGGAAGATCTGGCCGATATCTACTACGGCAATTTCAGCGTGTTTCAATCCCTGCCCGATACCTGGGCGATCGAGCAGATTTTTCCGGTGCTGCCGATTCACCGCCTCGATGAAAGACCCGAGCGGCATGCCATCATCGCGGATCTGACCTGTGACTGCGATGGTAAAATCGACAACTTTATCGGCGGTGAAAAAACCATCGCCCTGCACTCACTTAAAGAAGGCGAGGATTACTATATCGGCGTTTTCCTGGTCGGCGCCTACCAGGAAACCCTGGGTGATCTGCACAATCTGTTTGGCGACACGAATATCATCAGCATCCAGATCAACGAGGACGGCAGCTTCGACTTTATCCGCGAAATGCATGGCGACAGCATCGCGGACGTTCTAAGTTACGTAGAATACAACCCCGGCCACATTCTCGAACAATTTCGCAATAACGCCGAACAAGCGGTACGCCGCGGCGTTATTTCCGCGCCCACCCGGCAGAAAATAATGGAAGCCTATTCAGCCAGCCTGAGAGGCTATACTTATTACGAAACCCAGGAGTAGACGCCATGTCAAAAGTCATGATCATCGGAGCCGGCGGAGTCGGTGGAGTCGTTACACACAAATGCGCTCAATTACCGGATGTGTTCCAGGAAATCATCCTGGCCAGTCGCACCGAAGCAAAATGCAAGGCGATCGCCGCACAGCTTGACCGGCCGATTAAAACCGCTCAGGTAGACGCCGATAATGTCGCGGAATTGACCGCGCTGCTGCAGGCGGAAAAACCGCAACTGGTGATCAACGTCGCGCTGCCCTATCAGGATCTCAGCATCATGGACGCCTGTCTGGCGGCCGGTGTGCATTATATGGATACCGCCAATTACGAGCCGCCCGATACCGCGCGTTTCGAATACAGCTGGCAATGGGCTTATCAGGACAAGTTCAAAAACGCCGGCCTGATGGCGCTGCTCGGTTCGGGCTTCGATCCCGGTGCCACCAATGTATTTACTGCCTGGATCGCCAAGCACTATTTTGATGAAATTCACCGGCTCGATATCATCGACGTCAACGGTGGCGACCACGGCTACAAGTTCGCCACCAACTTCAATCCGGAAATCAATATCCGCGAAGTTTCGGCCGAATGCCGGCACTGGGAAGACGGCGGTTTCAAAACCACGCCGCCCATGTCCCTCAGCCAGCGCTTCAGCTGCCCGGACGATGTCGGTACTTTCGATATATATCGCATGTATCACGAAGAACTGGAATCTCTAACCAAACACTTCCCGACCATCAAAAAGGCCCAGTTCTGGATGAGTTTTTCCGAAAACTATTTGAAACATCTGGAAGTGCTGGAAAACGTCGGTATGACCGGTATCGAGCCGATCGACTTCCAGGGTCAGAAAATCGTGCCGCTGCAATTCCTCAAGGCTCTGCTGCCGGACCCCGCCAGTCTGGGACCGCGCACCAAGGGCAAGACTTGTATTGGCTCGCTGATCAGCGGCATCAAGGACGGCCAGGAGAAGTCCGTCTACGTCTATAATATCTGTGACCATGAAGCCTGTTACGCCGAAGTCAAATCCCAGGCGATTTCCTACACGACCGGCGTGCCGGCGATGATAGGCGCCAAGCTGATGCTTGAAGGCAAGTGGATGCAGCCCGGCGTCTGGAATATCGAGCAACTGGATCCCGATCCGTTTATGGACGATATGAACCGATACGGACTGCCGTGGAAAGTCGTGGAAAATCCCGGCTACACGATGAAGTGAGACACTGTTGAAATCCTCCAGCTTCAAGCATTTCGATCCGGGCCGCGTGCCTTCGCCGTGTTTTGTGGTCGACGAGGTGGCAATTGAAAACAATCTGAAGATTCTTCAGCACGTTCAGCAACAAAGCGGTGCAAAGGTTCTGGCTGCGCTGAAAGCCTTTTCGATGTGGAGTCTCGCGCCGCTGACGGCGCGTTATCTGTCAGGCACCTGCGCCAGCGGCTATCATGAAGCAAGACTCGGTCATGAAGAATACGGCGGCGAGGTCCATGTTTTCTCCGCCGCCTACAAGGCGGTCGAGCTTGAAAAAATCCTGCCGATCGCCGATCACGTGGTCTTTAATTCCTTCTCGCAGTGGCGGCGGTTTCAGCCGATATTGCTCGAAGCAAAGACAGCGCGCCCACAGTTGCAATATGGCTTGCGGATCAACCCGGAACACTCTGAAGGCACGGTGCCGATCTACGACCCCTGCGCACCGGGTTCCAGACTTGGAATTCCGCTGGTCGCTTTCGAGGGTGAATCGCTGGACGGGATTTCCGGCCTGCATTTTCACACTCTTTGCGAACAGGGCTTTGACCCGCTGGACCGGACGCTGCAGGCCGTGGAGGAAAAATTCGGCCGATACCTCGACCAAATGCAATGGGTGAATTTCGGCGGCGGTCATCATATCACGGCCCCCGGATACGATATCGACGCGCTGATTGAACGGATCAAGTCCTTCTCGAAAAAATACGCCGTGCAGGTGTATCTCGAACCCGGCGAAGCGGTCGCTATCCGCAGCGGCGTGCTGGTCAGCGAAGTTCTTGACCACTCTTTCAACCAGTTCGATCAGATCATCCTCGATACCTCGGCAACCTGCCATATGCCCGATGTACTGGAAATGCCCTACCGGCCCGATATTTTCGGCGCCGAGCAGCCCGGTAAACTCACCTTTAACTGCCGGCTTGGCGGCATGACCTGCCTCGCCGGCGACGTCATCGGTGATTACAGTTTCGATCATGTACTGCAAGCCGGAGAGCGGCTCGTTTTTGACGATATGGCGCATTACACCATGGTCAAAACCAGCACGTTCAACGGTATCGGCTTACCGGCGATCGCCATTTGGAACAGCGAAACCGATGAATTAAGGATCGTTCGTGAATTCGGTTTTGAGGATTTTCGCAACCGTTTGTCCTGAGGGTTGATCAGGACAGTGTCGTCCGTCATTCCCGCGCAGGCGGGAATCCAGCTGCGTTGTTACCGAGTACGCCATACTGCCCACCTTCCGGGCTCTTTAAAACGTCTTACCCGGACAGCTTGTTCTCATACTGTCGCATCACTCTTTTCGGACAATCCGCTGCTGGATTCCCGATCGGGGTCGGGAATGACGAGGCATGGTTCGGCTATAACACAAGCTTGACTACCCCACACGACCGTCATTCCCGCGAAGACGGGAATCCAGCTGCGCTGTTACCGGTTACGCCATAACCGCCCACCTTCCGGGCTCTTTAAAACGTCTTACCCGGACAGCCTGTTCTCATACTGTCGCATCACTATTTTCGGACAACCTGCTGCTGGATTCCCGATCGGGGTCGGGAATGACGAGGTATTGATTTGTCTATACACAACCGTCAATTCCCTTGGGGCCATGACAGGGGAACCAAAACAGGGCAATCACAACATCGCGGCAGCCATCAGTTCCTTTGTATAGGCGGATTTCGGCGCCTGAAATATTTCCCGCACGGTTCCGCGTTCGACGACGTGTCCGTCTTTCATGACCAGCACGTTGTCGGACATGGCTTTGACAACCGCGAGGTCGTGGCTGATAAACAGATATGACAAGCCGTGTTTCTTTTGCAATTCGCGTAAAAGTTCGACGACGGTGACCTGCACGGAGCGGTCAAGCGCGGAGGTCGGTTCGTC
>JAGRHW010000247.1 GCA_020444765.1 Gammaproteobacteria bacterium
CATCCCTTCCTGGTTGAGTGGGGGATTGCCTTCCACGGCGACGATGTAGTTGCCTTTGTACTTTTCGATGGTTTCCTCGACGATGGCTTCGGCCTGATGACCGGCCGCCGCCATGATGGTGTCGTCGTAGTCCAGCGAGACCATGGAGAGTACGACGTCTTTCGCCAGCGGGTGCGCCGAACGGATAAAGGACTCGGAGCAGCAGGTGCATTCCAGGCCGTGCAGCCAGAGGATGGGTATCCGGGGTTTGGTTTCCATCGCATGGGCGATTTTCGGCACGAAAGCCGGGCCGAGTCCCAGGGCTGTCGCGGTAAGACTGCAGTACTTCAGGAAACTGCGGCGGGTAATTCCCTGGCGGCGCATTACCTCATAAAAGGTTTCTGTCATTTGTTACTCCCCACATCGATTTGTTTGTGGCAATCCCTTGGTGATCGCCTTGTGAGGTCCTTGAGCAAAAGCTGTACCAGTGACATTATTTTTATTTAAAACAAATACTTATAATGTTTTTTTAAAGTGAAATTTTAAAAAAATCAGACTGCTTGTAAGCATCATGATCACCAATTCGATAAGCGGCTTACCGGTAAGCCGATTACCAGGGAGATGGATTGAAGCAGGTTTTGTCTGTAATGTTTCTTTCCGTAATAAATAAAAAACGATAAATAACTTTCCGTTTATCAGTGGCCAATTGCACTGATTTACCCGAAATTTTTGTTTAACTAATTGATTATTAAAGATAATTTCCGCATGGCATTGGTTTTGCGATAACAGCTGAAACTTGCACCAATATGGTGATCGTCCTGAGGCATCAGCCCGTCGATCGTCATGTTGAATCGCTTACAACCACGACCGGCGGGCGCAAAAGACGATGAATCCTCCATCCCGGCAGATCCTGATTCTTGGTATTGGCAATGTCCTCTGGGCGGACGAAGGTTTTGGTGTCCGCTGTGTCGAAGCCTTACACCGCCAGTATGTTTTTGCTGAAAATGTCCACCTGATGGACGGTGGAACCCAGGGCATTTATCTGGTTCAGCATGTCCAGGCAGCCGATGTCCTGGTCGTTTTTGATGCGATCGATTACGGGCTCGAGGGCGGGACACTAAAACTGATTCAGGATGACGACGTACCCAGTTTTATGGGGGCGAAGAAAATGAGTCTGCACCAGACCGGTTTTCAGGAAGTTCTCTCCATGTCGCAACTGCTCGGCGATTACCCGCGACATCTGCTGCTGGTTGGCGTGCAGCCGGTGGAGCTGGAGGATTACGGCGGCAGTCTGCGGCCGGCGGTCAAGGCGCAAATCCAGCCGGCGATAGCCGCGGCGATCGATTATCTGGACAAGCTGGGCATCCCGGCGCAGAAGCGCGAACAAGCCCTGCCGGCTGGCGAAGGGCTGTCACCGCCGGCGCTGGATATCCATGCCTACGAGGCAGAGCGGCCTGCAACCGAAACGGCCTGGCGACTCGGTGATCCACGCGTCCTGCAGGACCCCGCTGTCCGCTTCGAACCCAAGCCTGTCGACCTGGGTGAAAATCCGCGCAGCTTTCATGTCGATAGCCGGAGGGACGACTGATGTGTATCGGCATTCCCATGCAGGTGCTGAGCTGTGATGGTCTGACCGCCGAATGCGATGACGGCCGGACAAGCCGGCAAGTCGACCTCGCGCTGGTCGGCGAGCAGCCGCCCGGCACCTGGCTGCTGGTGTTTCTGGGCGCGGCTCGCGAGGTGCTGGACGAGACCGCCGTCGAACAAATACGCAATGCCCTCGATGCCGTTGCCACCGTCATGCAGGGCGGCACGGCCATCGACCATCTGTTTGCGGATCTTATCGACCGTGAACCCCGTTTACCCCCACATTTGCAGGCCCAGGTGAAAACTACCGGAGGAGACACGACAGCATGACTCACCCCTTGATTGAACGGCTTATCAACGAGTTCGATTATCCTTTGCTGGACGCAGACAATTACGATGAGGCCGTCGCTGGCGGAACGATCGCTCTGTTTTTTACCGAAGACCCGGCGCGTTTCCCTGAAACGCTGGATCTTGCCGTGGTGTTGCCCGAGCTGGTTCAGGCCTTCGAGGGTCGGTTCACCGCCGCGGTGGTGGACAGAAGTCTGGAAAAATCCCTGCAGCAAACGTTCAACTTTCGGGTCTGGCCGGCGCTGGTTTTTCTGCGTGACGGGCAATACCTGGGGGCGCTGACGAGAATTTGCGACTGGCAGGATTATCTGCTGGAAATCCCCGAAATTCTTGACAGTAAAGCAGGCCGCAATCCGGGGCTGGGTATTCCCGTGGTCACCGAGCAGAGAGACGCGCTATGAAAAACATTCCCATCCCGATCGTAGCAATCGGTCCCGGATCGCAGGCAAGCGAAGACGACGAAATGGCCATCCTCAATCTGCCGTCCGGCATGGCGACTTTTCATCAGCCTATTTTGCCTGAGCCTGAAGATGTCGAGGCGCTGGAGCGTGCACGGGAGGTTCTCGAAGCCACGCTGGCGGCGCTGCGGACTTATCGTTGCGGCGATAAACCAAAAGTCATCGAGCTGGCCGGCGTGGATGCCGACAACATCGACCTGATCAACCAGGCCATGGGTGAAGGCGAAGTGAGCGCCCGGCTCGAAGGTGACGGTCCGGTTCTGGCGCAGGAGTCCGTGCTGGCCGGGGTCTGGCGTGTGCAATACCTCGACCAGTGGCAACAGGTCGTCCGGGATACCCTGGAAGTCGCCGACATTCCGCATTTCGTCCGCCAGCCCCCGAACACCTGCAAAGCGCTGGATCTCGATTTTGACGGGCATCCGCTGGCTTCGGGTAATGCGCCTTCGCTGCTGGCTGAAATCCGTGATGCGCAACAAGCCTGGCAGCCTGGCGACGACGCGCACGTCATCAATCTGAGCCTGTTGCCGGTCAGCGAAGAGGAGCTGGCATTACTGGGCGAGCGGATCGGTGTCGGCGAGGTCACGCTGCTGTCACGTGGTTATGGCAATTGCCGTATCGGCAGTACCCGCTTGCGGCATGTCTGGTGGATCAAGTTTTATAATTCGGAAGACCGCATGATTCTGAATACGGTTGAGATCAGTGACGTTCCCGCCGTCGCGCTGGCTGCCCAGGAAGATATAGACGACAGCGCCGTGCGGCTGGACGAGATTCTGGAGCTGTACCGGTGACAACCTTTGAAGGGTCCTTTCTGGGGGATACGGACAAACTGGCCGATGACGCCCGCATGGAATGCAAGATCTGCTGGCATGTCTACGATCCGCAAACCGGTGACGAGTACTGGCAGGTTCCACCGGGCACGCCGTTTTCCGCGTTACCGGATTACTGGCGTTGTCCGGAATGCGACGGAGAAAAAGACCAGTTCATGGTGTTGGCAGATGCTTGAGCATCCTGATCCGCGCTGTGCCGCGCTGGAGGCGTGTTTTAATCATATTCTGCGGACCCGCATGCAGGGGTTGCCGATTCTCAATCCGGCCTTACAAGTCCAGGCGGTCGGTTTTCGAGACTGGGACAATTACCGGTTCGGGGTGCTGGTAACGCCCTGGTTTATGAGCCTGATGTTGCTGCCGCAGGTGGAGGCAACCAATGAACTGACCGTGGGCAGCAAACGGACATTTGTCTTTCCTTCCGGACGTTATGCGTTTATTGCCGGCATGGAGGAACCGATAGGGCGGTATTTCTCCTGTTCGCTGATTTCTCCGGTATTTGAACTGGATTCGCAGCAACAGGCGGTGGAGGTCGCGGTCGAATCGCTCAATCTGGTCATGGATCAGGATTGTCAGGATGAATCCGGCTGGTCTGAGGCCGAGTTGCTCGAAACCCACTGGCAGGATCTGTTACCCGTGGAAGAAGCCGGGGATGAACAGCTACGGCCGTCCCGACTCAGGCAATCGGTCTCCCGTCGTGATCTGCTGCGCGGACAACTGCTCAGCGCCGGGGAGAAAGTGCCGGGATGAGTCCGGAAGGTCGCCTGCATTTTTATCTGGAAGGCGGCGCCTCAGGGCTGAGCGTTCGGCTGGACTCCGAGCGGCCGGTGGATGCCTGCCGGGTGTTCGAGGGTAAACCGGTGGCCGACGTGCTTGAGATGATGCCGTTGTTGTTCAATATTTGCGGACAGGCCCAGTCGGTTACCGCTATCCGCGCCATTGAAAGCGCCCGGCAGACACCGGCAGCAGTGGCTGTCGAACGGCAGCGGGATATACTGGTGGCGCTGGAAAGTCTGCGTGAGCACCTGTGGCGATTCCTGATCAGCTGGCCGGCGCTTTGCGGTCTGGCTCCGCAGACCGACAAGCTGGCTGGCATTCATCAACGGATGATGGCTCTGCAGACCGCGCTGAATCCCGGCCGATGTCTGACGACGAAACCCGGGCTGGAGCAGACTCCGCTGACCGGCGATGCGCTGCTGCAGGACTGGCAGACTGTCAACTCGGCCATAGGCTCGGTCATAAAGACAGGGGCCGGCGGGGATCACGCCGAGACCTTTCCCTGGCTTTGGCCTCTGACCGATCCCGTCGGGTTTAATACCGGCGAGCTGTCCATGAAGGCGCTGCCTGAACTTGCCGAAGACCGGCTCGCACAGGCTTTTGCCAGCCAGGAGGATTTTGCGGCGCGCCCACAGCTCGATGGAGAGGTGTTCGAGACCGGCCCCTGGGCGAGACAGCGAAATCACCCGGCACTGACCAGGGTCAAAGAACAATACGGGCTGGGTATTTATACCCGGCTCGTGGCAAGATTAGTCGAGATCGCCGGCTTGCAGGCACAGGTCACGCAGATTCTGCAGGGCGAACAAACAGAGACCGGACAACGGGCGGGGCTGGGTATCGCTCAGCTCGAAGCAGTACGTGGCCGGCTGATACATGCGGTCGGACTCGACGGTGACCGCATCAGCCGTTACCGGATACTCGCGCCGACGGAGTGGAATTTCCATCCGCAGGGTATCGCCATGCGACTGCTGGCCAGTCTGGATACCGGGCCCGGACTGAAAAACCGCGCGGAGTGGGTTATTCAGGCCATCGATCCCTGTGTCGGTTACGATATTCATCTTGACGAGGCGCTTTGCTGATGCATGAAATGTCACTCTGTGAAAGCATCGTCGGGATTATCGAGGAGCAGGCCCGTGAACAGACGTTCGGCAAAGTTAAAAAAGTCTGGCTGGAAATCGGTCGGTTTTCCGGGGTGGAAATCGATGCCCTGCGATTCTGCTTCGATGTCGTCACACGCGGCAGCGTGGCGGAAGATTCCGAACTGCTGATTGACGAACTGCCGGGGCAGGCCTGGTGCCTGGGGTGTTCCCAGGCAGTCACGGTGCCACAACGTTTTGATCCCTGCCCGGCGTGTGGCAGTTATCAGGTGCAGGTGACCGGAGGGGATGAAATGCGAATCAAAGAACTGGAGGTGGAGTAATGTGTACCGTATGCGGTTGCGGGGAAGGTGAAACCCGGATAGAAGGGCAGGAACACGGGCATGGTCATGACCATGAACATGCTCATTCCCACGATCACCATCATCACCACGATCATGATCACGGACATGATCATCATTACGGCCTGGGTCCGTCACATTCGCATGCGGCCGGTATGAGCCAGTCGCGCATGGTGCAGATTGAGCAG
>JAGRHW010000248.1 GCA_020444765.1 Gammaproteobacteria bacterium
GGAACGTGACGCGGACGTGCATGAACCGCCGGGGGCCATCGCCGATCAGCCGGACGTCGGTCGCCTTCACGGTCCGGATGTCGCCGGCTTCGCCAAGCACCTCGCGGGTGACGAAGGCGGGACCGCTTTGCCAGACGGAGAGGCCGTCGGAGACCTCGGGCACGATCTGCACGGTGGCGGCGGCGGAGATGCTCTCGGTGTAGGTGACGACGAGGTAGCCGTTTTCGACCGAATACTGCGGGCCGGCGTCGAAGCTGAGCGGCCGCAGGCCGAGGGCGAATTCGAGGGCGTTGGAGATGCCGTCGCGGTCGGGATCCGCGCCCATCCCGATGACGAGCGGGTCGCTGGACGAGAAGTTGGCCGCCGCCCAGATCGCGTAGGGATTGGCTCCGCCCGCCGCGCCGGGGCTGCCGCCGGCGGTCCCGCTCGGAACCCAGCTAGACGCCTCGCCCCAGAGCGAGCGGTCCAAGGTGTCGTCGCGGATGACCAGCGAGTAGCCCGCGCCATCGGTCTCCGGATACCAGCCGTCATCATAGCTGAAGTCGAGGATGCCGGCGGAGAGCGCTCCGATTTCGAGCCGGAGGTTTTCGCCGCCGTTGCTCAGCGCGCCGCTATAGACGCCGGCGACGTTGAGGCCCGCGCCATAGACCGCTTCAAACGCCGCCTGGTTTTCGACGACCACAATGTATTGGCCCGGCCCGAGATTGATGTCGGGGAACTGGAAGGCGATGCCGTTGCTGAACTGGACGCCGGCGAGGTTGATCGACTGGGCGCCGATGTTGCGGAGCTCGATGAATTCGGTGTCCGAGCCGGCGGCGGGATTGTACATGATCTCGGTGATCCGCAGGCTGGCGAGGATGGCAGCCTCGGCGGTCAAGTCGGTACCGTTGGAGAAGCCGGGCGTGGGCAGGGCGAAGAACGCGAAGATCTCCGCGCCGTCGGTGGCCCGACCTTGCGAGACGTCATCCTGCTGCGAGTAGAACAACACCTGGTCGATGAGCGCGCCGCCGCTGCCGAGGAGCGCGACGCCTTCGCTGAATTTCGAGAGGTGGAACGAGGCGTTGTTGCGGCCCGATCCGCCGTTGGGTTCGAAGACCGCGAAGCCGCTGGCGGCGACGAAGCTGAGCGCGGGGATCTGGTATTTTAGCGGGTTGGCACCGAGGTCGTCGGTCAGGTAGAGGCCGGCGAGCGAGACCGGGACGGGCGACGGGTTATAGATTTCGATGAAGTCGCGGTCGTAGGTCAGGTCGTTGCTGGCGAGCCATTCGTTGACCACCAGCCCGGCGGTGAAGCCGGTGGGCTGCGCGACGTTGGCGGCGCCGGGCGTCGGCAAGTTCAACCCCCAGGCGGCATCGTGCCCGGTGCGCCCGACCGAAAGGTCCGGGATCTGCGGGCCAAACTCGACGGAATCGACGACCGCCGCGCCGGCATCGAAGAGGAAGACGCCCTCGCCTTCCACCGCGAGCGAGAACCCGAGGTGGGTGCCGGAGGTGCCGTCCGCATCCCCCGCAAAGAGCAGCAGGTAGCCGCCCGCCGGGATCAGCGTGTTCGCCGGGAAGACGAACTTCGGCGCATCGGCGGAATCGCCGATCCCCATGCCGCCGATGTCGATGGCCGAGGCGCTCGAAACCGCGGCAGTGGTTTCGGTCAGCCGGCAGCCGTTTGATACGCGGCGTTTTCTTTGCCGGGCATTTCGCGCACCGCACCATACGGCATCCGGTGTGGCGCTGGTCGGCGGTGGCAGCAATCCGCGTCCCGGGGAGATTTCCCTGGCGCATAACGGCGTGTTGTTTCTCGACGAATTGCCGGAATTCAGCCGGCAGGTGCTCGATGTCCTGCGCGAACCGCTGGAGACCGGGCGGATCTCCATTTCGCGCGCCGCACAGCAAGCCGAGTTCCCGGCCCGTTTTCAGTTGATTGCGGCGATGAATCCCTGTCCTTGCGGGCATTTTGGCGACGATGGGCGAGAGTGTCGCTGTTCGCCGGGGCTGATCGCGCGCTACCAGTCGAGAGTGTCCGGGCCGTTTCTGGACCGTTTCGATATGCAGGTTACCGTGCCGCGTCTGACGCTGTCTGAATTGCGCGGGCAGGGCGAGAGCGGTGAGTCGAGCGGCACGGTGCAGGCGCGGGTGATTCAGGCGCGAACCGTTCAACTGCAGCGTGCGGGAAAACCGAATGCCCGGCTCAGCAGTTCGGAGATCGAGGCTTATTGCAGCTTGAGCCGTGCCGACAGCGGCTTTCTGGAGCAGGCCATGCAACGACTGCAACTGTCCATGCGGGCCTATACACGGATTCTGAAAACCGCGCGTACCATCGCCGATCTGGCCAGACGGCAAGACATCGAACGCAAACATTTGCTCGAAGCCTTGGCCTTTCGGGAGAATCTGCAGCGCTAGAACGGGCTATTGAAGTACGACCCGGTTCTGGATTAATCTCCGGCAAATTTGAAAAAAAACCGCAATATCCAAGAAAACAACATAAAAACACCTAAAAAAATAAGAAAACTTCAGAAAAACAAAGCGGGATGGAGGAATCTCGATGCAATTGATCCGCTATCTGTTAGGACGGTTGATACTGGCGATCGACTGGCTGACCCGTCCAAAGCCCGTTGTGGAGCGCAGCGCCGCCGATCAGCAGCGCATCGCGCAAAAGCTGCAAACCTACAGCCTCTTCGAATTGCCGGCTTGTCCGTTTTGCGTCAAGGTGCGCCGGGAATGCCGCCGGCTGGCGCTGGATATCCGCCGCCTGAATGTCAAACAGGATGCCGATTCGCTGCAGGATCTGAAGTCCGCTGGCGGCAAATATCAGGTGCCGTGTCTACGCATCGAAAAGCCCGACGGCAGTACCGAGTGGCTGTACGAGTCTTCGGACATCATTTCCAGATTGCGTGAGGATTTTCTCAGTCCGTCCTGAAAATCAGGGCCTGCTATATTGTCGCTTGCCGCCTTCCTGGAGCAGGCGAAAACGCCGGTAACTCCATAGATACTGCTCCGGTGCGATTGCGATGCAGCGCTCCACCGCTTGATTGATCGCGGTTGCCGCCTGCAGCGGGTCAGGATTGTAAAAATCTTCCAGCGGCTCCAGAAACTCCAGCTCAAAACCTTTTTTCAGGCGCTTCATGACGCAAAAGACAACCGGCGTGCGGTTTTTTTGCGCAAGCTTGCCAAGTAATGTCATGGTGCAGGCGGGGGTGTTGAAAAGCGGCGCGAAGACGCCGTTTTCCCGGTCCGGCTCCTGATCCGGGAGAATCCCGATCACCTGGTTTTCGCGCAGTGCCTTGAGGATAGTACGGACGCCGGAGGCATTGGCCGGCGCGGTCTGCGCGCCGAACCGTTCGCGCGCGTTGCGGATGATCGGGTCCAGCGTTGCCGAGCGTGCCGGACGGTACATATTGACCATCGGATAGCTGGCGTTGATATAGACCGCGATCAGTTCCCAGGCGCCGATATGCGGGCTGGCCAGCAACAGTCCCTGATTGCCGGCCAGGGCACGGTCGAAAACCTGCCGGTTTTTCACCGAGGTCACCAGTTCGCACAGCCGATCCTCCGGCCAGCGCCACATCGCGCCGGTTTCCAGCAGGGCCTTGCCGGTGTGTATCATGCTCTGCCGGCCAAGCCTGTCGCGCCATTGAGCGGATTGATCGGGAAAACAGAGTTGCAGATTGATTTCAGTCGCCGTGCGTTCGCGCCCTCGAATCGCCCAGAAAAACAGGCCGAGCCACGTGCCGAGTCGGTGTTGCAGTGATAACGGCAGCCGGGCGATCAGGTCGATCAGACGACCCGGCAGGCGGCCTTTGAGTGGGGGTTGAGTCACGCTCAAGGTTTGTCGATAGGCGTCCAGCGAACCTAACCGGCTTGCCGCTGTGACTCGCCGATATGCGCGAGCGCGGCATCGAGGCCGACCGACATCACCGGCTTCAGGGTCGTCAGCAGGTTTTTAAACAAACGCGGATTGAGGCGTTCTTCGCCGGCCAGCAGTTCTTTCATATGCTGGCGCTGGGTCGGCATGGCGAAGCAGGCCGGGCAGCTGTCCTGGACCACCGGCAGGTTTGCCGCTGTCGAAAAGTCCCGTGTCTGGCGTTCGCGCACATAGACGAACGGGCGGATAATGCGCAGATCGCGGGCGTCGTTCAGATAATGCGCTTTCATGGTTCTGATCTGGCCGCCATGAAAAGCCGACATCATAAAGCTCTCGGCGAGATCGTCGAGATGCTGGCCCATGGCGATGACGTTATAGTTGTTGTCGCGCGCGACCCGGTAGATCACGCCGCGCTTGATGCGTGAGCAGAAGGCACAGAAAGAGCTGTTCGACATATGATCGCGGGCCAGCTGCTCCATCGGCTGCCGTTCGTAAAAATACGGGGTTTTCAGCGTTGCCAGATAGGGTATCAACGGCGATGGGTCGAAGCTCTCGATCATTGGGTCGAGCGTGACCGCGGCGACCTCGAAATGGATTGGCGCGCAGCGGCTGAAGTGCAGCAGGGCGTGTAACAGCGACAGCGAGTCCTTGCCGCCAGAGAGCGCCAGCAACACCCGGTCGCCGTCCTGTAGCATGCCGAAGTCGTGAATGGCCCTGCCTGTCAGGCGCAGCAGGGTTTTGGGCAGATTTGGCGTTGAATCGTCTTTCATGGGGTGGCAGATTATCGCCGGCGGGCCGTTCGGGCAAGCGTCAATCGCATATCGCCCGGTAAAGTGGCGCTCTATGCCGATAAAAAGCCCCGCCCGAAAGGCGGGGCCAGTTGTCTTTGTGTGTAAGCGCCACGGCTTGGCATTCGATACCAGGCCTTGCTGAAGTGAATCGGCGATGCATTGAGCCTGATTCTCAACGCTGTATCATCCCGGCATCGTCAATAGAGTATCCGGTACGTTGGCAGCGTTTGATATTGGGGAAACCCGCAGGCCGCGAATTCCCGCCTCGGATAGGAGATTTCCAGGCCGTCGGTGCATCGGAGTCGGGTAGCATGGGATAGGAGCAGGTATGATCGGTTTGATACAACGCGTCAGCCGCGCGTCGGTTACGGTTGCCGGAGAGCGGATTGCGGACATTCACCAGGGGTTGTTGGTGTTGCTGGGTGTGCAACGGGGCGATCAGCAGCAAACCGCTGATCGCTTGCTGGAGAAAATACTGGCGTATCGGGTTTTTTCCGATGCGGAAGGCAAAATGAATCTGGGCTTGCGCGATGTAGCAGGCGGTCTGCTCGTCGTACCGCAGTTTACCCTGGCCGCGGATACCCGTAAGGGGCTCAGGGCAGGGTTCTCGACTGCAGCGGCGCCGGCCGAAGGTGAGGTTTTGTACGATTACTTTGTTACGCAAGCCAGGCGGGAAATGCCCGGCTTGCAGACCGGACGGTTCGGAGCTGACATGCAGGTCGAGCTGGTCAACGACGGGCCCGCGACATTCTGGTTGCAGGTGCAACCGCCTGAAACCTGAAAAAACATAGCCCGTTGGTCAGATGGAAATGCATCGGCCTGCACCGCAAACTGGCAGAGGTTTTCTTGAGCCGGGAGTGTCAATGTCAAAACTCAAATACATTCTGCTGCTGTTGAGC
>JAGRHW010000249.1 GCA_020444765.1 Gammaproteobacteria bacterium
GAACTCGGTGACCTCGAAGCGGTGCAGGAAGCCAAGGAGTTCAACATCCCCGTGCTGGCAAAGCTGGTTGACGAAGGCTGGGATATCGTCGGACCGGTTCCTTCCTGCGTCTTGATGTTCAAGCAGGAGCTGCCGCTGATGTTTCCCGATGACAAGGACGTGGCCAAGGTCCAGGCAGCAATCTACGACCCGTTCGAATACCTGATGCTGCGTAATAAACACGGCAAACTCAAAACGGACTTCAAAAACAAGCTCGGCAAGATCGCCTATCACGCCTCCTGTCATCTGCGCGTGCAAAAGATCGGGCTGAAAACCCGCGATCTGTTAAACATGGTGCCGGATACGGAGATCGATACCATCGAGCGTTGCTCCGGCCACGACGGCACGTATGCGGTGAAAAGCGAATACCATGATATTTCCGTGAAAATCTGTCGCCCGGTCGTCAACCGCGTGAAAAAAGGCGAGGTCGATCATTATTCCAGCGACTGCCCGATGGCCGGCCAGCAAATCGGCAACGGCCTGAAAGACGGCACTGAACCCGAACATCCGATGAGCCTGCTGCGACAGGCTTACGGTATCTGAAATCAGGAGAGACGTAATGAATCCCTATTCGCCGCTGACGCGCAGTGATCTTTATTCACTGGAAAAGTACTCACAGATCCGCAGTGACTTCCGCCAGCAGGTGATGGCGCACAAAAGCAATCGCCGGTTGGCGCTGGGTGAGCACGTGATGCTGTATTTCGAGGACAGCATGACCATGCATTACCAGATTCAGGAAATGTTGCGCGCCGAGCGTATCTTCGAGTCTGAAGGCATCGAAGAGGAACTGGCTGCCTATAACCCGCTGATCCCCGACGGCAATAACCTCAAGGCGACCATGATGGTGCAATATGCCGATGTGCAGGAGCGTATCGAGGCGCTGTCGCGACTGATCGGTCTGGAGGACAAGGTCTGGCTGCAGGTCCGCGGGCATGAGCGGGTCTATCCGATCTGCGACGAGGACCTCGAGCGCGATAATGAGGAAAAGACTTCGGCGGTGCATTTTCTGCGTTTTGAATTCAGCGATGCGATGATCGCGGACCTGAAGGCCGGAAAACCGCTGGCTGGGGGTGTCGATCATCCGAATTATTCGGCAACCGTCGATCCGGTGGCGGAAAATATCGCCGGCGCGCTGACCAGGGATTTCAAATAGCGGGAAAGCCGCTAAGATAAAACGGCGAGGCGTGTGTCAGCCGTTTTTCACCCGGATAATCAAATCCACACCTTCCAGCGATACGCCTTCCGGTAATTGCGGCAGTTTATCGATATGCAGATCGGCGGCGGCGATGTCCGTCAGTTGCCCGGTGTCCACATTGTACATGTGATGATGCGGGCAGGTGTTCGAGTCGTAGAAAACCCGGCTCGGATCAATCAGCACTTCGCGGATCAGGCCTTTCTCGACAAACAGGTTAAGGGTGTTGTAAACGGTCGCCTTGGAGACCAGCGAAGAGTTGCGGTTGACGCCGGCGAGAATTTCGTCGGCCGAGATATGTTGTTTTCGTTCCAGCAGCAAGGCAGCAATGTTCACCCGTTGCGGTGTCGGGTTGATACCGCTTTCTCTCAGCAACAGGCTGATCTGATGGCGGGATTTCGTTACTGGCTGGCTTAAGCTAGTCATAAAAATCAATTATACTCAAGTCTTTTTACTTGTCTAATCTTACCGAAAGTTGTTGGCAAAACCAGTCCGGAGCTCGCTTTTGTGTGCTTCAGATCGGGTTTTCCCGGCGTTTTATTTATAAAAAAAAAAAAATCGGCCATCACCCTTAAGATGTGTATGGATATTCTGCAAATCACTGTCGGCCCGTATCGTTTCAAGGCCAGGCTCGAAACTGAACACGCGCCCCGAACCTGCGCCAGATTCCTCGAACTCCTGCCGTTCCGGAACAAGGTCATACATTCCCGCTGGAGCGGTGAGGCGGTATGGATTCCGCTTGGCGATTTCGACACCGGGCTGCCGTTTGAAAACCACACCAGTCATGGCTCGCGTGGCGACTTTCTGTTGTACCCCGGCGGTTTCAGTGAAACAGAGATACTTTTTGTCTACGGAAGTTCCCTGTTTGCGAGCAAAATGGGGCAGTTGGCCGGCAACCATTTTCTGACCATGATTGAGGGTCATGAGCAGCTCGAAGCGCTGGGTAAAAAAGTTCTCTGGGAAGGTGCGCAGGACATTCAGTTCAGTCTGCCCGCAAGCAGCGGGAAAGCGTCATCATGAGCGAAAACACCCGATCACGTGTTGGCTTCATCAGTCTCGGCTGTCCCAAGGCGCTGGTCGACTCCGAACGTATTCTGACCCAACTCAGAACCGATGGTTATGAGCTGGTGCCGAGCTACGAAGATGCCGGGCTGGTGGTAGTCAACACCTGTGGCTTTATCGACAGCGCGGTTGAGGAGTCCCTGCAGGCCATCGGCGAGGCGCTGGACGAAAACGGCAAGGTGGTGGTGACCGGCTGTCTTGGCGTCGACGCGGAAAAAATTCTCGGTAAATACCCGCAAGTGCTGGCGGTGACCGGGCCGCAGGCTTACGAGGACGTCGTCAGCGCGGTGCATCGTTACTTGCCGCGTAATGCAAACCATGACCCCTTCACCGATCTGCTGCCGCCACAGGGTATCAAACTTACGCCGCGTCACTACGCGTATCTGAAAATCTCCGAAGGCTGTAACCACCGTTGCAGTTTCTGCATCATCCCGTCGATGCGCGGTGATCTGGTCAGTCGCCCGGCCGGCGAGGTGATGGAGGAGGCGGAACGACTGGTTCAGGCCGGTGTGAAGGAACTGCTGGTTATTTCCCAGGATACCAGCGCCTACGGGGTTGATCTCAAATACCGGACCGCATTCTGGCGTGGCAGGCCTGTAAAATCCAGTATGCAGGCCTTGTGCGAGGCACTCGGCTCGCTGGGCGTCTGGGTACGCCTGCATTATGTCTATCCCTATCCGCATGTCGACAAAATCATTCCGCTGATGGCGGAAGGGCGGATTCTGCCCTATCTGGATATTCCGTTTCAGCACGCCAGTCCGCGCGTGCTGAAAGCCATGAAACGGCCGGCGGCCAGTGAGAACAACCTGCAACGGATCCGCGCCTGGCGTGAAATCTGTCCGGAGTTGACCATCCGCAGCACCTTTATCGTCGGCTTTCCCGGCGAAACCGAAGCCGAGTTCGAGGAGCTGCTGGGGTTTCTGGAAGACGCTCAGCTCGATCGGGTCGGCTGCTTCAAATACTCACCGGTCGAGGGTGCAGCGGCCAACCGGCTCGATGGCGCGGTGCCGGAAGAGGTCAAGGAAGAGCGCTGGCAGCGGTTTATGCAGTTACAGGCGCAAATCAGCGCCGAACGACTGGCGAAAAAAGTCGGCAAGACCCTCGAA
The DNA here is from genome assembly GCA_020444765.1 of Gammaproteobacteria bacterium. Next base: position 3,400 of record JAGRHW010000249.1, read on the forward strand.
GTCATGGTCGATGAAATCACCCCGGAAGGCGTGATTGCCAGAAGTCATGCCGATGCTCCGGAAATAGACGGTCTGGTTTATCTGGACATACCGGATGGCGTGGCGCTTCAGCAGGGCGACCGGGTGATGGCGACAGTGACCGGAGCCGACGACTACGACCTCTGGGCCAGCCTGCAACGCTGATCTATTGCAGGGAAATATCCCGCCTGGCGGTAGAAATCGACACAGTAAAACCGGCGATGACATCCGTCAGGGTCAGCATGGTGAGGATCAGAAACGTCGAGTTGCCGACTTCGGCAACTGCGATGAATTCGACCAGAAACAGCACGAAAACCAGCATCGACAGGCCGTGATCGACAATCGCCAGCACCGAAGGACGGGTGGCCTTGAGGATTTCCACGTACAAAAACACGATGCCGACCAGAATAAAAACATGGCTGACGGTCAAGGCCACATGTGCGCCGCTCGACAGGTCGAAATCGTAGATGACCCGGTTCAGCGTTATCAGCGGGTCCTTGTCGCCGCTGAACGTGACGACGTTGAACGCGATCAACAGAAACGCGAATAAAGGCGTTGAAAGAATCAGTCTGAAAACGTACAAGATTGCTCGGATCCGCTTTATCGGGGTTTAAACAGAGTATAGAGCGTTTTGCCGGTTTCGTGATTTCGCTGCTTTGCGCCGGTTCAGGCGACGGTTTGCAAAAGGATTTTTTTCGCCTCGTTGATCTTGGCCGCCAGATAATTACTGCCGCCCTTGTCCGGATGCATGCGTGACATCAAGCGGCGGTGGGCGTCGATGATGTCCTGTTTTGTCGCGCCGGGCTGCAGACCCAGGATCTCCCAGGCCTCGTCGAGGCTGGTTTTGTCATTGCCGGCGGTCTGGCTACCGCTGTTCGGCGCATCCTGCCATTCCGCGATGCGTTCGCGTTGGATATAGGATTCCAGAACACGCACCGCCTGCGCGTCCCTGGTCTGGCAGAAGCGATAAAACCGCTGCAACTCGTCGATAGACAATTCGCTCAGATGGCGGCCGCTGAAAGAACCTTCGGTGATTTCCGCGTCCATATGGCCGGAATCGTGATCCAGCGTCATGACAAACAGCGGGGTGTTGACTTTCGATGTGCGACCGGCCGTTCCGCCCGAATTGATATGTTTGTTATACAGACCGCGCAACTGCGGCCAGTGGCGGACGATCAGCGGAAAGTAACGCATCGCCGCGGTCATCAGCGCACCGATAGCGGCAAAGATGATTGAGGCGCGTCCGGTTACCGCCATCAGTATTAAAAACAGGCCGCCGACCATCAAACCCAGCTTGATCATCTGCTGTTTCGACAGCGGTTTGCGGTTTTTCAGATACAGGCTGTAGATAATGTAGCCGACCGCGGCTATGGCGAGAATCAGTATGAAACGTGACACAGGGATTCAGTCCGGTGAGTGAGGCGAAAGCATACTGCTAATTGCCGAGCTGTTCGAGCAATAACGCCGCGCCGCCGTGTTTGTCGCGGGAAAGTTTCTGCAGTGCTTCACGGCCGCCGGCGGCATAAGCCGCGACCGCATTGAGTAACTCGCCGAGCCGTTGCGGGCTGTTCTGGTCGAAGGCGCAATAAGCGCCGCCGCTGATTTTCGCGAGCTGTGCAAAGGTACGACGCGCAAAAGCGTCATGGCCTTCCTGGAAGATAAACATCGGCAGGCCGATGATCTTCAGCTTGCCGGCAAGTTTTGCCAGTGAGTCGGCATCCTCCTCGACGCAATCGCCGATAAAAACCAGCGCCTGAACGTTTGTTGTTTCGGATTCGCCGAGCGCGTGGCGGATCAGTCGGCCGATCTGTGTCGTACCGGCCGCGCAATGCACCGATTGCATCAGCTTCAGCAACGCCTGTGGCTTGTTTACCCAGTTCGAGGCGCGACATTCACCGTGCCCGCGATAATAGAGCAGCTGCACGTCGAGTGCGCCGATGCCTTTGGTTTTCAGGAACATATCGCCCTGCAACTGCGTAGCCCGATCCCAGGTCGGCTGCCGGCTGGCGGTCGCATCCATGGCAAAGATCAGCTTGCCGCGTCCATCCGGCGCTTTCGACAGCGGGGTTTTCTGTACCTGTTCGAGAAACTGCTCGACCTCGCTGGCGGTCGCGA
>JAGRHW010000024.1 GCA_020444765.1 Gammaproteobacteria bacterium
AGTGTCTTTACCGGACAGTCCGCTGCTGGATTCCCGCCTGCGCGGGAATGACAAGCTAGGCAACATGTTTCAAGACAACCACTTCGTCATCCCCGAATGCCTTTGTCGGGGATCCAGCGCTTCCACCGGACAGTCCGCAGCTGGATTCCCGCCTGCGCGGGAATGACGGGTGAGGCAACATGTTCCAGACAGCCACGTCGTCATACGCGCAATAAAAAACCGACAGACCTTTCAGCCTGTCGGAACTACCGATTTACACGTAATTACAACTTTGTCACTCGTAACAACTATCACCATCAAGGCAGATATCCGGCCAGGGCATAGCATTCGGCAATCTTTGACCGTCTTCCAATACAAGCAGCACGGGTTCGGGCCAGTTTGTGGTCGCGAAAAAACGCCGACGTGACGCCCGCTCCCTGGAAACCCGGCCACCCAGATGCCGGCTCGGGGATACCGACCGGACAACACCTGTTCGTCGACTTTTCATTGTTTCGCCCTGCCCTTTTACATAATCCGCTTAACTGCAGCCGTTCCCGGCCCGTGGCTTTTTTCCGCAACAAATTTATCGCGGCATTATGTCCTGAATATGTCGAGGACAAAAAAATCGACGGTATTTCTACTGCACCAGCGCTTTCCCTTGTCACGAAAATGTAATCGGCGATTGTCATAGTAGCGCGGTAATTTTGCCTGCTGTAGGGAGCATCGCTGTAATGACCATCAACCCCAGAGCCTTGATGCTGGCGATCGCCATTCCGCTCAGCGCTTCCATATTGGCCGAGTCCCTGACTGTTGAAACAGTCAGCCCATCTCACAGCGGCAAGTCCGATATTCTGACAAGCCTGGTCACGGACTGGTCAGCACATTTCAGCCGCCTTTATCCGGACACCACCCTCCGGGTTCTCGATACAGATGCCGCTAACGCGCTGTTATCTCTCGGCGAAGGCGCCGCCGATATCAGCCCGATGAGCCAGGCGATCGAGGATGCCGAGCTGAAAGCCTTTACCAGAAGGTTCGGCTACGAGCCGACGCCGGTAAAAGTTGCCATAGCGCCACAAGACAAGCGTGATTCATCGAGCCGTTTCCTGTATGTTTATGTCAACAAACAACCGGCAAAACCCCTGGCTGAGCCGGAGAGTCAATTCGTAAAACTGATTTTGTCCAGACTGGGGCAGGAAGCCGTTGCGAGCAGCGGTTATGAGCCGATACCGGAGAGCGTCGTTCATGCTGAACTGGAAAAAATCCTCTGATAAAACCTGTGGTGACCTGGATATGACAATGACGCCGCTGGAAAAAGCCGAAACACTCTACGATGAACTGGTCAGTTCGTATCAGGACGGGGACAAACGCGAAATACGCGCGGCCTCGAAGCTGCTGATGGTGGCGCTGGCAAAAATGCAGGAGCATGGCGGCTTCGGCTGGCAGGGCCTGGTCGAGGAATATCTGATCATCCTCAACAAGGACCCGCAAAAATTCCGCGACATGATGGATTCGAACCGCGGCCACAGTAAAAAATCCCTGAACTGATCAGCAATCCATTTTCAGATATTTCGGATCGGAATATTGCTCAAAAAAACCGGCCAGCTCATGCGCCTTGCCTGCAAAACTGATCAGCATTCTCAGGCTGTTTTTCCGGTACTGGGTGACAGGCCTGGATATTTCATAAAACTCTCTGGAATTTTTTCCATCGAGCACGAAAGGCGCGTAACCGCGGCTCGCCAAAAGGTGCGTCAGCATCAAAACCGCGGTGCGGTGATTACCTTCGATAAACAACTGAGGATGACTGAGAACCCTTAAATACAAGCCTGACGCAAGCATCCAGACATTATCCCGCCGGTTCATACCCAGCCATTCCATCAGGCTGCCGAATCCGCCGGAATCCTCACCGTAAAAATGCTTTTCGGTCGCCACGATATGCTTGCGGTAGCGCCGCCTGCGATCCGGGTCGTCGCCGCACAAAACCAGCCTGTTCAGCTCCAGCACGGCATCGGAGTTTCCCGGGCTGAAAATATCGATTCCCGCCCTGAGATACTCGTCGACAGCAGTGTAACCACGGAGCATGTTATGCAGCACTTCTTCAGAAAGCGTGTCGCGCGGCTCTTTTAATTGCGCATTGACGCTGCTGAATCCGGCCTGCGCGGCCCGTAGCGATACTTCAATGGCAGACAGGTCGAGACGAAAATACGACAGCTCCTGATGACCGGATTGCAAACCGTTCTTGTTCAATTTGCAGACATTCCTTTGGTCTGACGCACCGCCTCTTCCGCAAAGTCAGAAGTGGCGATAACGGCACGAATCGGCGTAACAACGGATAAGCAAGGCAATCCGTGTTTCCTCAGCTGAACTCGCCGGCTACATATTCCTTGGTCAATTTCTGTTTCGGGTCTTCAAATATCTGCTGGGTCTCGCCCATTTCAACCAGATAACCGGTCCTGCCGCCTTCGGAGATATCCACACCGAAAAAGCAGGTGGTATCGGCGACCCGCATGGCCTGTTGCATATTATGCGTAACCAGCGCAACCGAATAGGTTTCCTTGAGTTCCAGCATCAGCTCTTCGACCTGGCGCGTGGCGATCGGGTCCAGCGCCGAACACGGCTCGTCCATCAACAACACATCGGGCTCGGTAGCAATCGCGCGGGCGATACACAGCCGCTGCTGCTGACCGCCTGACAGGGACAGACCGCTGTTTTTCAGCTTGTCCTTGACTTCTTTCCAGAGCGCGGATTTTTCCAGCGCCATCTGCACGCGTTCTTCGATATCGCCTTTGTAGCGATTCAGGCGCAGGCCGAAGGCAACATTGTCGAAGATACTCATGGAAAAGGGGTTCGGCTGTTGGAAAACCATGCCGATATAGCGGCGTACGATAACCGGATCTATATTCTTGTTATAGATATTCTGCCCGTGATAAGTCACTTCACCTTCCAGGCGGAATGTCTTGATCAGGTCATTCATACGGTTAAGGCTGCGCAAAACGGTACTTTTACCGCAGCCGGACGGACCGATAAAGCCGGTAATCTTCTTTTTCGCGATCGGCACCCTGCTCTCACGCACAGCCAGGAAATCCCCGTAGAATATTTTTTTGACGTCGCAATCTATGACAACATCATCCTTGGTTTGGGCTACCGGTGGCAGTGGTTTGCTGGCCGGTCGTTCAGCGGTAAGCATCATTCAATTTACTCCGTATTTTTTACTAAATTCTGGATTTGCCGAGCAAACGGGCAAGGATATTAAAGATCAGTACAATCAACACCAGTACCAATGACGCCGCCCAGGCCAGCTCAATCTGATTTTCAAAAGGCATGGCGGAAAAGTTATAAATAAGTATCGACAGCGAGGCCGTCGGTTCAGCCAGTTCGGACAGATAATAATTGCTGAACAACGCGGTAAACAGCAGAGGCGCCGACTCACCGGCTGCGCCGGCCACGGCCAGCATGACGCCGGTCAGGATACCGGACAAGCCGGTCGGCAAGACGACCTTCAGGATAACCTGGGTACGCGTGCATCCCATCCCGTAAGCAGCGTCCTTGATACGCTGGGGCACTTGCTTCATCGCCTCTTCCGCCGCGAGCACTACGGTCGGCAGCATCAATACCGCAAGCGCGAGACCACCCGCGATAGCGGAATACCCGAAATTAATTACCAGCACCGCGTATACAAAAACACCGGCCAGAATCGACGGGAAACCAGTCAGGGTTTTGGCAAGAAAGCGCGCGGTCGACGCGGTACGACTTTGAGGATCGAGAATCGACAGATAAACCGCAGCCAGAATACCGATAGGTATGCTGATCAGGCCCGCAATCAACACCATGACCAAGGTGCCGAGTATTGCATTACCAAAACCGCCGCCCATTTCAAAGCCCGCCGGCGGCAGCGCAGTCAGCGTTTCCCAATTGATACGTGCGCCACCCTTGATCAGCAGCATATAAATGACCGAACACAGCGGCACGGCTGCCAGCGCCGCAGCAAACCAGGTCAGCGCAGTCAGGATAAAGTTTTTCATGGAGCGGCGCTCGAACAACTGCCGTTCGAGCTTCGGCAAGCCCATGATCGCCGTCGGTGACTGGAAAGGTTCCTGTTTCATTATGCTTTACCCTCGAATTTCCTGACCGTGTATTGCTGTATGGCAAGCCCGATAACATTGACCACCAGGGTGATGGTCAACAGCACCAGCGCCGCATACATCAGTGCCTGGACTTCCACACCGCCGGCTTCCGGAAAGCTCGATGCCAGCAGCGAGGCCAGCGTATTGGCCGGCGCAAACAGCGATGCACTGATCTGGTTGCTGTTACCGATCAACATCGCCAGCGCCATGGTTTCACCCAGCGCGCGACCAAAACCAAGCACCAGCGCAGCCAGAATGCCTGAGGAGGCAGTCGGCAACATAACCTTGAGAATCGCCTCCCAGCGGGTCGTGCCCATGCCGTACGCGGCTTCCTTGACCTTATAGGGTATGCGTCGGAACGCATCGGCGGAGATCGCCGCCACGGTCGGCAGAATCATGATCGCCAGCACCAGCGCGGCCGGCGCCAGACCGGGACCGTTAAGCTCGGTACCGAACAGGGGCACCATGCCCAGATGCGTGTGCAGCCAGTCAGCAACAGGCCGCAACATCGGAATCAGCACATAGATACCCCAGAGACCGTAAACAACCGACGGGATTGCCGCCAGCAGTTCAACGATGGTGCGGAAGATCGCGGCAAGCCGCAGATCGATAAAATCCTGGGTAAGAAAAATGGCAATCGAGATCCCCAGCACGCCGCCGATCAACAAGGCAAGCAAGGAACTGTACAGGGTTCCCCAGATTTCCGGCAACACGCCGAACTGCTCGCGCACTGCATCCCACGTCGTGCCGGTTATAAAGCCTAACCCGTACTCGCTTATTGCAGGCATGGCCTGACCACCGATCTCCCACAATATGTAAGCCATCAGCAGAATTATCATCATCGCCGCGCCGTAGGCTATGGCGCGAAACAATACATCTCCGGCATAGTCGCCGGTACTGGGCGGCGCAGTAACCGAGCCGGTACTGTACGCCTCTGAGAACGGGTTGGTAATTGCCATCAAGAAATCCTGTTTGCTTTCAATGGAAAAATCCGGGCTTATACAAGCCCGGATTTTTCCTCATCGGTATAGGGAGCGCTTACTGGATAAATTCAGCAGCAGCTCTTACTTTTTCAATCACGCTTTCCGGCATCGGGATATAACCCAGAGCGTCAGCACTTTTTTGCCCTTCGGTGAGGCTGAACTCAACCATGTCACGCAGGGCTTTGGCTTTTTCGTCATCCTGATCTTTGTAGAAAATCATCCAGGTGTAACTGGCGACCGGATAAGCGTCAGCACCTTCCGGATCAGTTGCCCAGGCAATCAGGTTAGGCACATCACTGCCGGGCAGCGTGCCTTCAGGGAATTCCGTGCCGGCCAGCGCCGCAGCACCTGACTCGGAACCCGGAGCAACGAATTCACCCGCTTTGTTTTGCAGCATCGCAACACCTTCCCAACCGGTCAGCTTGGCATAGCCGTACTCGATGTAACCGATCGCACCCGGCGTTTGCTTGATAGTGGCGGTAATGCCGTCGTTCTTGGGGGATTTGACGAACTTGTCGCTCTTCGGCCACTGCGGCGACTTGCCTTTGCCGATCGACGAATTGAACTCTTCGTTGATCGCCGCCAGGTGGCTGGTAAAGACATAAGTCGTACCACTGGAATCGGAACGCACAACAACCGTGATCGGCTGATCGGGCAGCTCAACGCCGGGGTTTGCAGCAGCAATTGCCGGATCGTTCCATTTGGTGATCTTGCCCATGAAGATTGCCGGATAAACGTCACGCGGCAACTTCAGATCGGCAACGCCTTCGAGGTTGTAGGCCAGCACGACTTCGCCGGCGGTCATCGGCAACAGAACCGCGTTATTGCCGGCTTTGGCCAGCTCTTCTTCGTTCATCGCTGCATCGCTGGCAGCAAAATCGACGGTTTTGTTGATAAAGTCCTGGATTCCGCCACCACTGCCCTTGGCCTGGTAGTCGATGCGCACGCCATCATTGACAGCGCTGAAATCCTTGAACCATTTTGAGTAAATCGGAAACGGGAAACTCGCGCCCGAGCCAATCAGCTTGACTTCGGCGAAAGCCCCGGAAGACAGCGTAGCTGTCACGACAAGCGCACCAAAGAGAGTGGCTCTGGATAACAAAGCGTGTTTCATTGAGTTTGGACTCCTGAAGTTGCATGAGTCCGCGCAATATAGCCAGCTAATATTTCAAATTCGTTACACGGATGGTTACACGCTCACCGGCGGCCGGCGCGAGCAATGTCGAGGCAATCTGAAGTGCTGTCGCCCCGTATCGGGCAAAACGGCTTACAAAGCCAGGTGGTCAAGGATGCCTTGCGCAACGTCCCGACAGGCAAGGTTTTGTATTTCGAGGGAAAGATCGTGCTCGCCCAGCGTCCCGTAACGGGCCGGACGGGTGGCCTTGAACAGGGCGATGGTCGGCGTTCGCGCCGCGCTGGCCAGATGCATCGGGCCGGTATCGGCGCAGATAAATGCGTCTAGTTGTGACAACATGCCGCCCAGCACGCGCAAGTCCGGCGAGGAAATCTGTAGGGCGGCGGCCGGCAGTTTTTCCTGCCCAGGCACCAGGATATCGACGATATCGAGATTTTCCCGCAATACCTGCAAGCTCTCGACCAGCTCCTGCCAGTAACTGTCGGCGATAATCTTGTTGTTGCGTGCGTTACGGAAAATGCCGATCAGATGGCGCTCGCCTCGCTGGTAATGTTGCTGTTCGGAAAATTTCACCAGATCCTCGCGGCCTTGTTGCTTTTCCGCTTCGGACAGATTGATGTCGAGAAATTTTTCATAATCGCCGTCATCGCCGCTGAAGGCGGACATCAGCGCCAGCGGCTGCAGCGCCATATGCGGATCGGCGCCGTCCAGCGACACCGCGTGCGTCAGCGGCAACCAGTTGTTTTCGTCGTAATAACCGAGTTTCATCGGCGCCCGCAGCAGACTGGCAACGATGGAATTGGTGCTGGAGGTCCGGCTGACATTGATAATCAGATCATAATTATTGGCGTTGAGTTTTTTTATTTCACGAAACAGGCGAAAGGGATTTTTCAGCAGCTTTCTCGGCGCATCAAATATCTCCCCGACATTTGGCATGCCGCTGAGCATGTTCTTTGTGTAGGCCGAGCCGATCACGACATCCACACTGGCATGCGGGAGCCTTTTGCCCAGCGCCTTGATCAAGGGCGTCAGAAAAATAATATTGCCGATCCGGTAATTGATGCGGATGATCAGGATTCGCTTGACTATCGCAGGATCGATTTTTTCCTCGGTTTTTCTGGAGGGGAACAGCTTTCCGAGCACGGCATACATCAGTTTGCGCGCTTTCTTCCGCAACGCACTGTGGGCGGGAATTCCCATCGATTTTGAATCCTTTATGGTTTTTATTGACTAGCGGTTCAGCCAGGCCAGATAACGCTCTACGCCATCGGCAACCGGGGTAAACGCATCCGTGTAGCCGGCGGCCCGCAGCTTGGTCAGGTCCGCCTCGGTAAAACTCTGGTAGCGGCCTTGCAAATGCTCCGGAAACGGAATGTATTCGATCTCACCCCTGCCGTGAAACTTCACCACCGCTTCGGCAACCGCCTGAAACGGCTCCGAACGCCCCGTGCCCAGATTAAAGATGCCGGACTTTTGCGGGTGATCGAGAAACCACAGATTGACCTTGCACACATCATCTACGTAGACAAAGTCACGCCGCTGGCCGCCATCCGGATAGCCGTCGCTGCCCTCGAAAAGCCGGGCGTTTTCACCTTTTCTGATTTGCCCGTCCAGATGAAAAGCCACACTCGCCATGCTGCCCTTGTGTTGTTCACGCGGGCCGTAGACGTTGAAATAACGAAAGCCGACGACCTGGGAATGAATCACCGGCAGCAGTTTGCGGACATACTGGTCAAACAGAAACTTGGAATAACCGTACACATTAAGCGGCTGCTCGAACTGTTTGTCCTCGATGAAATTATCCGTCCGGCCGCCGTAGGTTGCGGCGGAACTGGCGTATAAAAAAGGAATCTTGCGCGCCTGGCAATAATGCAACAGCGTTTTCGAATAGCTGAAATTGTTATCCATCATATAGCGGCCGTCCCATTCGGTAGTCGCGGAACAGGCTCCTTGATGAAAAACCGCTTGTACGCCGTCCTGCTGATCGAACTCCTCGCCGTTTTTTATGCAGGCGAGAAACGCGTCCTTGTCCATGTAATCGGCAATCTCGAGATCGGCGATATTGAGGAATTTTTCGCCTCTCGTCAGATCATCGACCACCAGAATATTGTCGATACCGCGTTCGTTGAGCGCTCTGACAATATTGCTGCCGATAAACCCGGCTCCTCCGGTGACTATAAACATGGCCTTTACTCCCGGCTGTTTTTTATCGCATCTATAATAGCGGTGGTCGAACAACCATCCTCGAACTGGAGGATTTTGACCTCGCCGCCGTTGTCAAGCACCTGCCGGTGTCCGGCGATTTCCTCGACCGTGTAATCGCCGCCCTTGACCAGCACATCCGGCAGCAGGGTTGCAATAAGATCTTCAGGAGTTTCCTCGTCAAATTCCACCACCCAGTCGACCGCCGCCAGACTCGCCAGCACCGTCATCCGGTTTTCGCAGGAGTTGATCGGCCGCCCCGCACCCTTGAGCTGCCGCACCGAGCGGTCGCTGTTGACCGCAACGACAAGCCTGTCGCCAAGCTGCGCGGCGCTGTTCAGATAGGACACGTGACCGGCGTGCAGGATATCGAAGCAACCGTTGGTCATCACCACGGTTTCATCACGCCGCTTGGCTTCCTCGACGACCAGCGCCAGCTCTTCCTTGCTCATCACGCCGCTGCCGGTAACGTCCTGGGTGGCCATGGCCGCCGCCAGCTCGGCGCGGTTGACGGTCGAGGTACCAACCTTGGTAACCACCACACCCGCGGCGACATTCGCCAGCCTGGCGGCCTCGGCCAGCGGCAGACCCGCCGCCAGGCCGCTGGCAAGCGTCGAGATCACCGTATCGCCGGCACCCGTGACATCGCTGACCGATACCGCCATGGTCGGCAGATGAAGGGCCGGTTCATTCGCCTCGATCAGCGTCATGCCTTTTTCGCTGCGTGTCACCAGCACCGCTTCAAAATCGTATTCGGCCATCATGGTGCGCGCTTTGTCGACCAGTTCGTCGTCCGTCCGGCAGACACCGGCCACGGCTTCGAACTCGGCAAGATTCGGGGTAATCAGGCTGGCGCCCCGGTATTTGTGAAAATCCGTCCCTTTGGGGTCGACCAGCACCGGCAGGCCGGCCTGACGCGCGCGTTGGATCATCTGCGACGCCTCGGCCAGGGTGCCCTTGTTGTAGTCCGACAGCACCACGACACCGGCCTTATCCAGCGCACCGGTAAATTTTTCCAGCAATTCTGACGCGTCGCCCGCCTGAAAGCCCTGCTCGAAATCCAGCCGGATCAGTTGCTGGCCATGACTCAGGACCCGCAGTTTGAGAATCGTCGGTACGCCTGCAAGACGGACGAAATCGGTCTCGACCGCGTGCTGTGTAAGCTGCCAGATCAGCGTGGTGCACGCCTCGTCATCACCGGTCAGACCGATCAGCCTGACGCCACCGCCCAGGGCCGCAATACTTTGCGCAACGTTGGCCGCGCCGCCGGCCCGGTCTTCCGATTCCGTGACATTGACGACCGGCACCGGCGCCTCCGGAGAAATCCGCCGGGTGCCGCCGGTCAGGTATCGGTCAAGCATCACGTCGCCGATGACGAGCACCTTGGCGGCGGAAAAATCGGGTAGTTTGGATTTCATCGAAAACCTTGATCGGAACGCAACTGCACACCGGCCTTATAGTGAATGAGCGCCATTGTAACCGCGCGCTCCGGACATCCCAAATTTTGCCTGTGCCGAAAGCGCCTTTAGCCGGAAACACGCTAACCGGACCTGAATTCCACGCTTTTATTACCGGCTGGTCACGGATACACTCGAGCACCTGATCATTTCCGGCCGTGATTAACGACGGCCGCGCCATCAAGCTCAGGAGTGGAGTCATGCATGCGATCGTCGGTTTTACCCTGGTGCCGGTCGGCTCGGGTGTTTCCGTTTCACCCTATATAGCAGCCTTGGAACGTGTTTTGGAAAAATCCGGACTGACCTTCGAGCTCAACGCCAACAGCACCAATATCGAGGGCGAATGGGACAGGGTTTTTGCGGTTTTACGCCAGTGTCACGAAGTCGTGCATGGCGAGGGCGCTCCGAGAATCCATACCACCATTCAGGTCGGCACCCGTACCGACAAGGAACAGACCATGGCCGACAAGCTGAAAAGCGTGATCAAGCGCCGGCCGCTACAAACGGCCTAGTGGGGGCCCAGAATGATTTGTCGAGATAAAACCGGCTAACGGATTTTATTCCCGGTCACCGTCCCTATAATGTGCCGTATGAGTCTGCGGGTCGTCGCGGGAATTCGCCGCAGACTCGCCGAGCCTGTTCCTGCCATTACTTGCGGAGAGCTTCACTGATGTCCAAATCCCTTACCGCCGCCCTGCTCTTACTCTGTGTCAGTACGCCCTTGCTGGCTACCAATGTGGTCATCACGACCGGAAGCCGGGGTGGATCTTACTTTGCCACCGGTGAAAAACTCGCCACCATCCTGTCAGAATATGACTACACTGCAACGGTCGAGAAAAGCCGCGGCTCGATTGAAAATATCGAACGGGTAGCGAACGGCGAAGCGGCCATAGGGTTTACCCAGCTCGACGCCCTGGCCTGGTGGATGAATAAAAACCCCACGCCGCCCGACGGCAAACCGTTCACCGTGCTTGGTAACCTGTTTCCGGAGTGTGTGTATATCGCCGTCAACAAAAAAGGGCCGATTGACGATGAGGACGACCTGCAATCCGACAAAGGCAGGATCGCAGTGCAAAAACGCGGCTCAGGTTCAGCAGTCACCTGGGAATACATGCGCATGCTGGAACCCGGTTATGCCGAATCCCAAACCATTTTCCAGGGCGGCATGCAGGTGCTGGCGCAACTGGCGGACAATCCGGACGGTGAATTCAACGCCTTTATGTGGGTCAGCGATCCACAAAATCTGGACCAGCGTTACCTGCAGACCGTGCTGAACAACGAGAACCTGAAACTGATCGATGTCGACGATAAGGACCTCAACGACAAGTTTGAGCCTCTCGGCCGACCCATCTACCGCTTCGAGGAGCCCGATGTCGCCAAAGGCTTGATCATGGATCAGGAAATCAATACGATTTGCATGGATGCCGTCGTCATCGCCGGCAAGTCGGCGGACGACGATATGCTCGACGATGTGGCTGATATTCTGATCAACCACAGAAACCGCCTCTTCGGAAAAGAATAAACCGTCTCCCGACACCTTCCGGGTAGAGTCACCCGGAAGGTTTCAAACGACTGTTTGAAACCGGCTTCATGGAGTAGCAATAGTCGTTGCCATATCCCCGGTATTGCCTTAAGATCATGTCAAATATTTGACAGACTAGTGATCGTCTGCCTTATCTTCCCGTCCGGATGAATGCGTTTTTGGCAATGTTCGATCAGCTGACGCAAATAGATAGATTGTTATTTACTATTTTTTAATACAAGGCTGTTTAAAGATATTTTTTATAATAGCAATACTGTTTAAGACGAGTAGCCGCTGTTCGCAAGGTTTTAAACACCCTTCCCGCTACTGTTTTTTCATTGATCTGCTAAACCTTATTCCAACTCATTAGGTTTTTCTGATACCCGACTGCGGGAAAGGTACTTTGTGTGAGACATGCAAAACGACTTCTAACTAGTCAACTACCAACAACACTGATCCTTGCCCTGTTGCTGAGCGCCTGCGGAGGCTCCGGTGGCGGTGACGGATCCCCGACTAACTCCGGTAACGGTGGCGATACAAATTCGTCCAACTCCGGTGGCGGCAATAATCCCGAGGATGACGGCAACGCGGCGAATGAAACCTCCAGGGACATAGGACTTTATATCAACGAAGTCATGCCTGAAATACGCCTTAATAAATCCACCGCGCTGCAGGATACCGACAACAGCCCGCAACCCTGGCTGGAAATCTACAACAGCGGCTCCTCAACGATCGATCTAACCGGCTTCAGCCTGGTCGCCAGCGGTGACGGCAAGCAATCCTGGTCGTTTCCGTCCGTACAGATTCAGGCAAAGGACTTTCTGCGCATCTGGGGGTCAGGTAAGGACCGGTCAAACAATCCCGGCGAGCTTCACACCAGCTTCTCGATCATGGGTATGCAAAGCCTGACCCTGAAACACAAGGACGGCAGCGTCCTCGACAAAGTCAAGGACATCGTCATTCCTCCCGATCAATCCTGGGGACGTTATCCGGATGGTCAGGCCTGGACATGGTTTTATGACTCGCCGACACCTGGCGCCCCGAACCCGCAGGGTAACGATCGCTTCAGTCTCAACTGCGACGATTTATCACTGACGGCCGGCGCACCGTTTCAACTTAAGACAACTCCGTCCACCAACGTCACCTGGCAGTCCGACAATGGCCTGGTAAACGTCGACAGCAAGGGCGAACTGTTTGCCGCATCGGAAGGCAAGGGCAAACAAAATCTGGCCAGAATTACCGCCAGCGACGCAGACGGCAACAGCCGCAGCTGCGAGGTAACCGTCGTCAACTGGATGGCCAACCGATCCAGACTGACCGTGGTCGGCACGCCGGCTGCGGATTTTCTGATCGACTACATGGACGGACAGATTTTACATTCGACACCCGGCAAGCTGTTCGCTTCGACAGATGGCATGAAATCCTCGGAGCAGATCGGCTCGTTTCCGACGACTCCGACAGCGCCGATCATGCGAAAAACACCGTACGGTTATTTCGCAAGCACCGGGCCCACTATTTATTACAGCCCTGACCTCAGCAGCTGGGCTCCGGATTTGGCAATGCGCCATGAAAACCTGAATCACGGCTTCGCACATTTCCATGACGATCATTCAGGCAAGAGCTATCTTTACGCCGGCGAATATTCTACCGGCAACACCGATATCCATTCGGTCTATAAAGGCGTGCAGACCCAACACGGGCCGGCCACATGGAAAGAGGTTCTGCGTTTCGGTTCGTTGCAGGACTTTTATAACGATCACAGCAAGCTGGACACAATCCGCCATATTCATCTGGTGATCACCGACCCCTATACCGGTCACGTCTGGGTTGGCACCGGCGATGCCGATCAGCACTCGCGCTTGTATTACTCTGATGACAACGGCAGCAGCTTCAAACTGATCGGTGTCGGTTCGCAAAAATTCCGCTCGCTATCGGTATGGTTCACCAAGGACTACGTCTACTGGAACATGGACAGCGAACTGGTGCCGGAGCATGTCTACCGCCTGCCGCGCAGCAAATACCATAAAAACGGCAATGAATGGGCATCCCTGACGCCTGAACTTTCATCCGGCACAACAAAGCCGGGCGTCAAGTATATGATCACGGCCACCAAAGGCTACCATTTCCCGCATGGCGTCGGTTATATCTATATCGAAGATCAGGCCCGACAGCTCAGCTACAAAGAGCGCGTGCGACCGATCGAGGATCCACAGTACGATTACTCCGAGGATGTAGCCGAACTCACCCACGCCTCGCACTGGTATCACCTCTGGGTCAAGGACCAGAACGGCGAAGACGTCCTGATCATGAATACCTCTGCCGAAGGCACCGAGCCCTTTCAACGCGATGAGAAAAGCCGCACGTTTGGCTTCAAGGAGCGATCAGACGGCTCTGTCGACGTGCAGGAGCTGCTTGCCATGCCATCGAAAACACCGGACGTGCATAATGCCTACACGCAGTTGATTCCCAACCTGCAGGACCAGGACGGTTATATCTATTTTCGCGGAAGGGAGACAGCTCACCGTACCTACAAGATGCGCCTGCACTGGGTTGATCAGTGATTCGAACGGGCGGGCGTCAGAGCCCGCCCGGAAGCGCTTTATACAACCGCTTCGTCATCCCCAAGTGCTTTAGTCGGGGATCCAGCACCTCCACCTGACAGTCCGCAGCTGGATTCCCGCCTGCGCGGGAATGACGGTCATGCACTCACTTCGTCATCCCCGAGTGCCTTAGTCGGGGATCCAGTGTCGCCACGGAACAGCCCCGCCGCGTCACAGCAGTCGAGCAAACTATTATCAAGACACCGTTGCTCTTAAAGCCGATCCCGCAGACTGTAATACAACATGCCGGCAACCTGGGCCGGGTAACGCAACCAGCGCCCACCCGGAAAGGAGTGACTTGGCAGTCGGGCGAACACGTCAAAGCGCTCCGCGCTGCCGGCCACGGCCTCGGCAATCAGCTTGCCGGACAGCGTTGCCATCCCGACACCATGCCCTGAAAATCCCTGTGCATAATAGATATCCCCATCCAGCCGGCCGATATGTGGCATGCGGTTCAGAGTAATTGCAAGCGTGCCACCCCAGGCATAATCGATTCTTGTGCCGCTCAATTGCGGATAGATTTTCAGCATGTATTTGCGAACAAAGCGGTGGAGATCTTTCGGGAAATTCGGCGAATAATTTTCACCGCCACCGAACAGCAAACGCCGGTCTTCCGACAAACGATAATAATTGATAACAAACTTGCTGTCGGCAACCGCCACGTCGTCGCGAATAATTCGTCGGGCGAGCGCTTCGTCCAGCGGTTCGGTAGCAAGGATAAAATTATTGATCGGCATGATCCTGCTAGCCAGGCGCGGCTCGATACGGCCAAGATAACCGTTGCAGGCCAGAACGGTAAAACGCGGCCTGACCCGCCCTCGCTCGGTAACAAGACAGGCCTTGCCCTGCTCCCTGAGCTTGAGCACGGGACTGTGCTCGAAGATTCTCACGCCGGCTTTTTGTGCGGCGCCGCCGAGCCCGAGAGCAAAGTTCAGGGGATGCAGATGTCCGGCGCCGGTGTCGATCGAGCCGCCGAAATAGGCATCAGTCTCGATCATGTCGCGCATTTCCTCGCGGCTTACCGGGCGGATCTGCTGATAGCCGTACTCTGTCTGCAGCTTTTCAGCGTAACGCATCTCCGCATCCGCAAGCGCGGGCTTGTGCGAGGCGTGCAGAATACCGGGCTTGTAATCGCAATCGATGGCATGACGCGCTATCAGCTCCCTGACAGTCGACTTGGACTCTTCGGCAAGATCCCACAGCCTCCGCGCGGTCTCCCTGCCATGGCGGGATTCCAGATCATCCTGTTCGACGCGTTGTCCGCTGCCGAGTTGCCCTCCGTTGCGGCCGGACGCCCCCCAGCCGATTTTCTGCGCTTCCAGCAACACCACCTCATAACCACGCTCGGCCAGATGCAGAGCTGTCGACAAGCCGGTATAGCCGCCGCCGACCACGCAAACGTCACAGTCGACCGTTTCGTCAAGAGTCGGAAACGCCGGCAGCGTGTTGGCGGTCGCCGCATACCAGGAATCCGGATAGCCCTGTGCGTCCATCATGCGGCCCCTGATAAAATCTAATGATCCATACCGAGTTCAGCCGCCGTCAGATCAAGACACTTGCGGGCGATGTCGATCATCTCGTCGATTTGTCCGGTGTTGATAATCAACGGTGGTGAAATAATCATCGTATCCTCGACCGCGCGCATCACCAGCCCGTTATCGAAACAGAAATCTCGGCAGATCGTGCCCACGGTTCCAGGCTTGTCAAAACGCTGACGCCTGGATTTATCCTTGACCAGCTCCAATGCGCCCATCAGGCCAATCGAACGCGCCTCGCCGACCAGCGGATGCGATTCCAGCGACTTCCAGCGCTCTGCGAGATAAGGCGCCGTCGTCGTATCGACGGTCTCGACAATGCCCTCGTCGCGCAGGATGTTGATGTTGGCAAGCGCCACTGCCGCCGCGACCGGATGCCCGGAATAGGTAAAACCGTGGTTGAAGTCGCCGCCGTCAAGCAGCGTTTCGCTGATGTGATCGGCCACCATGACACCACCGATCGGCAGATAACCCGACGACAGCCCCTTGGCGATCGGCATCAGGTCCGGCTTGAGGTCATAGTAATCGGAACCGAACCACTGACCGGTCCGGCCGAAGCCGCAGATGACCTCATCCACCACCAGCAGAATGTCATAGGCGTCGCAGATCCGTTTGATTTCCGGCCAGTAGCTTTGCGGCGGCACGATCACCCCGCCGGCACCCTGTACCGGTTCGGCGATAAATGCCGCGACCTTGTCGACACCGAGTTCGAGGATTTTTTCTTCCAGCAACCGGGCCGCCTTAAGGCCGAACTCCTCGGGCGTCTGATCCCCTCCTTTCTGGTACCAGTAAGGTTGTCCGATATGCACGATGCCGGGAATCGGCAAGCCGCCCTGGGCATGCATCGGCTTCATTCCACCAAGACTGGCGCCGGCCATCGTGCTGCCGTGATAGGCGTTTTCCCGACTGATGATAATCTGTTTTTCGGCCTGTCCACGGATATCCCAATAGCGCCGGACCATGCGTACAACCGTGTCGTTGGCTTCGGAACCGGAATTGGTGTAGAACACCCGACTCATATGGCCCGGCGTGACTTCGGCAAGCATGCTGCTCAATTCGACCGCCGGCGGATGGGTGCTCTTGAAGAAATTATTGTAATACGGCAACTCCAGCATCTGCTGATAGGCGACTTCCGCCAGCTCCCGGCGGCCATAACCGACGTTGACACACCACAGGCCGGCCATGCCGTCGAGAATTTTGTGCCCTTCGCTGTCCCACAGGTACACGCCCTTGGCGTGGGTGACAATGCGTGGACCGACTTCTTTCAATTGCTTGAAATCACTGAACGGCGCCAGGTGATGGTCGTTGCTCAGTTGTTGCCAGTGGAGGGTTTGCGGGTTCTTGTTAGTCATAAAGCACTCTCCTTTATTCCGTTAGGTGCCGCGCCTTCCTGGCGCAGCACTCTGGTGACAGACGGGGTGGATCAGACGGCGAACAGCAGGAATTCCCGCTCCCACGAACTGATGACACGCTTGAAGTTTTCATGCTCGGCACGTTTGACTGCGATGTAACCCGCAATGAATTTGGTGCCCAGGTATTTCTCTACAGTCTTGCTGCTTTCCATGCGTGCCAGGGCTTCTTCCAGGGTCAGCGGCAGGCGCAGGTTGCGGCGCTCATAACCGCGGCCCACCACTGGCGCGCTCGGATTGATCCCTTCCACCATACCGATGTAGCCGCACAGCAAGCTGGCAGCAATGGCCAGGTACGGGTTGGCGTCGGCCCCCGGCAGGCGGTTCTCGACCCGGCGGTTTTGCGGGCCGGCATCCGGTACGCGCAGACCTACGGTGCGGTTCTCTTCGCCCCATTCCACGTTTACCGGCGCCGAGGTATCAGGCAGGAAGCGGCGGAAGGAGTTCACGTTCGGTGCAAACAGTGGCAGCAGTTCGGGAATGAACTTCTGCAAGCCGCCGATGTGATTCAGGAACAGCTGGCTCATGGTTCCATCTTCATTGGAGAAGATGTTTTTGCCGGTTTCGATGTCGATGATGCTCTGGTGCAAGTGCATGGCGCTGCCCGGTTCGCCGGTCATGGGTTTGGCCATGAAGGTAGCGGCTACGTCGTGCTTGAGCGCGGCTTC
>JAGRHW010000250.1 GCA_020444765.1 Gammaproteobacteria bacterium
CCGGCTCCTTAGTGCCATTGCAGGTAGTCAAGCCTGGTGACTTTATGTCTGTCAGCATTGGTGGGATAGGCCGTACGGCGATTAGGTTTACCTAGCGCTTATTGAGTTCCAAATAAGCAACTCTTATTTTGCCTTGAGTATTGGAAAAAAAATTATGAGTACGTTACCAAGATCTGTTATCGCTGAATTGGCTGAGCATCTGGAAAAAGCTGAGCTGCAAGCTTATGAGGTAAAAAAAATCACTATTGATTACCCAGACATGGACTGGGAGGACGCCTACGACATTCAATGGGAGATACGCCGTCGTAAAGAAGCGCGCGGCTCCAAGGTGATTGGTTTGAAGATGGGGCTGACCTCTTACGCCAAAATGTCGCAAATGGGTGTTGAGAACCCGCTCTATGCATTTCTTGCCGATTATTTCAGTGTTCCCGATGGCGGTACCATTAAAACCAGTGAATTGATTCATCCGAAAATTGAAGCCGAGATCGCGGTTATTACGGATAAGGAATTATCTGGCCCGGGTTGCACTATTGCACATGTGCTGGACGCGGTTTCCAGCGTTGTGCCCGCTGTTGAAATCATCGACTCGCGGTATGAAAACTTCAACTTCGATTTAAAATCAGTCATTGCAGACAATGCCTCGTCCTCACGTTTTGTCACTGGTGGTAATGTGAAACGTGTGGAGGATGTGGATATGAAAACACTTGGGGTGGTGATGGAGAAAAATGGCCAGGTGGTAGAGGTAGGCGCTGGTGCGGCAGTACTGGGTCACCCTGCGGCAAGCGTTGCGATGCTCGCCAATATGCTGGCTGAGCGTGGCAAGGTGATTCCTGCGGGCACCTTTATTATGACAGGTGGTATTACAGCAGCGGTACCCGTGCAGGCCGGTGACCATGTCAACGTGCGATTTCAGGGTCTGGGAAACATTGGCTTTAGCTTCAATTAATCCCAGAGGCTTGAGTAAAGACCTTTGCTGGATGGATAAAAACGCAAAAGTATCAGGCTTAGATGCCAGAGCCAGCGCAGATATCATGCAGGAGTGTTTCGTATCTTCTACTAATACCTAACCGGAGGCTGTCCCCATGTTTAAAAAGAAAATTGTTATCGTGGGAGGTGGTGCCGGCGGGCTGGAGTTGGCAACCAAGGTCGGTCGCAAGTTTGGCAAAGCCATTGCGTCTGTTGTATTGATCGACAGAAACCCAAGCCACCTCTGGAAACCACTGTTACATGAGGTTGCGTCCGGTTATCTGGATGCAGGCATCGATGGCTGGAGCTATCGCATGCATGCCAAAAAAAACCACTTCTTTTACCGTGTTGGGACTATGGCCGGTATCGACCGGCAGAACAGACGTGTTGTTTTAGCGCCGCTTCTCGATGAAGAGGGCGAACAGGTATTACCTGAGCGCCACCAGGACTATGATCTGTTGATCATCGCCATCGGTAGCGTAACCAATGACTTCGGTACCAAGGGCGCTGCTGAACACTGCATATTCCTCGATCATGTCAAACAGGCGTTACAATTCAGGTACAAGCTCCGCAACCAGATATTTAAAGCCCACTATGCCGCAGCGACGAGTGCTGAAAAACATACCATTCGGGTGGCTATCGTTGGTGCCGGGGCTACTGGGGTGGAGTTATCGGCCGAACTGGTCAATACGCTTGAACAAATGCAGAGCTACGGCGGTCTGCGACTTCTAGACAAGGACTCTCTGGAGATTTCCATTATAGAGGCCGGGTCACGAATCCTGCCGGCCCTGCCAGAAAAAATTGCCCTCTCAACTCAGGCGAGCCTTGAGAAACTTGGTATAAGAGTTCTCACCAACACACGGGTCTCGGAAATCACTGCCGAAAGTGTGATCACGTCGGATGGGCGATCGATTCCAAGCGATCTGAAAGTCTGGGCAGCGGGCATCAAGGGCCCGGATGTGCTTAAGAATTCCGATGGCTTGGAGCTGGACCAGCTGACACGGCTGGTAGTTAAACCGAATTTGCAAACAACGCGTGATGATTGCATCTACGTGATCGGTGATGCCGCTTCCTGCCCATTACCCGATGGCAGCGGCATAGTCCCCGCTCGCGCGCAATCGGCCCACCAGATGGCGTCCCACATGGGCAAGCACATGGACAAGATTCTCCAGGGCAAAGCCATTCCCGATTATGTGTATAGTGACTTTGGATCACTGGTATCCCTGAGTCATTATGCAACGGTCGGCAGTTTGATGAGCCGGCCTGACGGCAAGGGCATGTACATCCAGGGTAAACTGGCAAAAATGATGTACATTTCTCTCTACCGGATGCATCAGTTTGCCTGTTTCGGGTTGATCAGAACCTTGCTCATCGCTCTGAATGATCGCATCCACCGCGTGATCAGGCCGCCGATCAAATTACATTGATGGTGTCCTTTTAAGCCGGGTTGAATATTTCATATTCCGGATATAAACAGGCTATGCAGACCTTTTCGCCCTGTTCTAGAATCGGCTCGAAATATGTTTTATCTGGAATGTGCCGGGAGCGCCGATCTTGCCGTCAGCCATGAGTTACTTTCTGGTCCGTGGCCGGGCAGTCGCGCCAGGATAGAGTGGCCGTTCAGGTCTATTTGTCACGACCAGTGACGGGCCACAGTCCGGCCATCTCGGTCTGGGTCCATTGCTTCCACGTGAACCTATTCTCAGGCGACCTGGCGGAAATGATGGTTTTCATAAGCATTGCGTTTCTTGAGAGTCTGCCGTCAGCTTATGGCGGAACAGGTTCTGTTCCGGCTGGGTTGTTTGCATTACGTTCACCGGGTTACAGGAAGGTGACAAACCCCCCACCCGACAGCACGCGTTTATGTCATGATATAATTACAGTTTTGATTCAGTCCGATGGGTGGATGGAAAGGCAGTTGATTGCCTACCGAACGGAGTTGGTATATCCCTCTACACCCAGTCATCATAAGTAAGGACCAACTATGACAGACAGGAGTAAAAGGCCGCAGGTGTTTTATCTCTTTCTCAGGCATTACCAGAAGATTGCGGGTATCCTCGAGACCGAGCTTCGTGAAAAGGGCCTGACACCCGGGCAATATACGGTGATGAGTGCACTGCAGCGTTTTGAGCCCTGCACCTCCGCGGAGATTGCTCGTAAAGAAAAGATGACGCCGCAGTCGATGGGTGAGAAGCTCGCCTCGCTTGAGAGCAAGGGTTTTATCGAACGCAGTTACCTGGGCAAGAACCGCCGCGACCTGATGGTGACGCGAACCGAAAAAGGCATCAAGGTCCAGCAGGAGTGCGATGCTAAGGTGCTGCTGGCCGAGCAGGTCTATATGTCTCGGGTTCCGGAAGAGGAGAGGAACGAATTTCTGGATCAGCTGAAATATTTGCACCGGAGTCAACACTGACTCTCGAAAGCTATGCTGATCAGATCGGCGTCCAGCTCAAAGCACTGCCGGGTCGTGGATACACCCCGTGGCTCTCCCGATTCCATCCCATTGATCCGTAAGCGCCAACCAAACGGGTAAGAGTGTAGAGGCCGTTGAAATGGCCAAACGATTTTAAACCGGCACTCTCAACGCTTCCTGCTTGAATAATTCCAGCTCATCCATAAACGCCCGCACGATCGGGCTGTTGTCCGTCGCCCGATAGATACAGGTAAGATCCACGGAAAACTCGTTCTGTTTGTCGTCGAAGGGGATATAGCTGACATCCGGCAGACTGAGCGTGGTGGCCGACATGGGGACGATGCTGATGCCGAAGCCACTGGCGACCAGCGCGACGGCGGTAACCAGTTCGCCGACGATCTGGCTGAGGTTCGCGGTGGAGATGTTCTTGTCATTGCACAGGTCGATCACCAAGTCGACAAAGTTGGGCCGGTTGTTGGCTGGAAACAGAATCAGCGGGTAATCCGCCAGCACCTCGAAAGGCACGGACTGTTCCCGGGCCAGAGGGTTTTTGCTATTGACCGCCAGCAGCAGTTTTTCCTGTTGGACGGTAACTGCGGTGATGCCGTCGATGACCGGCAGCAAACGGTTGAAGGCGATATCGATACGCCGTTGCTGCAGGGCCATGATCTGTTCCGACTTTCCCATATTGTGCAGGGCTACCTGCACGTCCGGATAACGATCGGTAAAGCGCAGCAGCAGTTTGGGGATGGTGTCGAGAATCGCGGAACCGAAAATCCCTATATCCAGCTTGCCAAGCTTACCTTCGCCGGCGCGTCTGACGCGATGCGTGGCGCGTTCCAGTACGGCCAGCAGGTTTTTCGCTTCATCGAGAAACAGCTCGCCGGCCTCGGTGATTTCCATCCCGCGCGGCGTACGATTGAATAGCTGTACGCCAAGATCTTCTTCGAGTTGCTGAATCTGCCGCGTCAGCGGTGGCTGCGAAATATTCAGCCGCAAGGCGGCGCGGCCTATATGCTGTTCTTCGGCAACCGCAATGAAATAACGTAAATGGCGAAGTTCCAAGAGGCGTTTCCTGAACGGAGTAAACCAGTCAGCCTGATACCGTATGGGTATGGATCGGCGCTGTCAATGGTATTTGACCCGAATTGATCGGGCCTTGAGCATAGTAAGAGGAGGAAGGATGGTGAGTCCCAAACAACTGATTGAGAAATTTGACCTGCGATCACGGCTGAGATTCAAGCCGGAAGAAGCCCAGATTTGGCTCGGAGAAAGCCGCATGCTGTTACAGCATGCCCGGGCGCAGGGCGCCATGCGTAAGGAATTGTTCGATCTGTTGGGGCCGCGCCGCGCCAAGGGAGTGCTGTTGCGGGCCGGTTTTGCCGCCGGTCAGGCCGATGGCGATCTGGCGCTGAAGCTGCTGGGCGAGGATGAGAATTTCGAAGTCTTCAAGATCGGGCCGATTCTGCATGGCTTCGAGGGTCTGGTCAAAGCGCGGATTCTTAACTCCTCGATCGACTGGCAGGACGGCCGTTTCGAGGGGGAAGTGGAATTGACGGGTTCCTGGGAGGCTGAAGCCCATCGTCAGTTTATGGGTTTGTCCGATGATATGGCCTGCTGGACGATCGTCGGTTACGCCTCGGGCTATACCTCGCGTTTTTTCAAGCGTTTTATCGTTTTCAAGGAACAGTCCTGTGCCTGCAGCGGCGCGGAAACCTGCCTGATGGTGGGCAAGCCCGCCGAAGCCTGGGGCGACGACGATTACATCAGTTATTTCCGCAGCGAACATATCGACGAAAAACGTCTGGAAGTCGAGGCCGAACTGACCAGTCTGCGCGGTGCGCCGAGACGTCAGGAACAGGGCGGGCGGCTGGTCGGTAACTCGCCGGCCTTCAGGCGTGCGTTTGAGTTGCTGAGCACCGCTGCCAATTCGCCCATCAATGTCTTGCTGCTGGGCGAGACCGGCGTCGGCAAGGATACGCTCGCCCGCGCGATGCACGACGAAAGCGAGCGCCGGCTAAGACCTTTTGTAGCGGTTAACTGCGCCGCAATACCGGAATCGCTGCTCGCCAGCGAACTGTTCGGTTATATG
>JAGRHW010000251.1 GCA_020444765.1 Gammaproteobacteria bacterium
TTCGCGGACTTTCTGAACGATTACCTGCTTGGCCGCCTGAGCGGCGATTCTGCCGAACTCGACGGACTCGATTTCCTCTTCGACATAATCTCCGACCTGCACACCCGGATTGTCTTCTCCGGCCGCGGACAGGCCCATCTGGCGCAGTGGAAACTCCTGTTCGGCATCGTCCTCCAGAACTTCCCAACGACGATGTGTCTTGTAGTCACCGGTCTCACGGTCGATAACGACCCGTACGTCGATGTCCATCGCGTATTTCTTTCTGGTGGCGGAGGCCAGCGCTGCTTCAAGAGCACCAAAGATGATCTCTTCGTCAACACCTTTTTCGTTTGAAACCGCATCAACAACCAGCAGAATTTCTTTACTCATGACTCTATGCCTCTTTACCCGGCGAAGTGCATCGCGATGAAAATCATTAAAACTCCGGCAATAACTTTGCCCACTCTATATTAGTCAGGGAAATGGCAAAAACCTCGCCATCCACCTCGAGAAAAATCTCTTCCTTCTCGACCGACTCCAGCATCCCGGAAAAATTACGTCGCCCCAGTACCGCGGAGTAGGTGCGGAGTTTTACTTTTTGACCGGTGAAACGGATGAAATCCGCCGGCTTGAACAAAGGCCGTTCGATACCCGGCGAAGACACTTCCAGCACATAGTGCGACTGAATCGGCTCCTCCACATCCAGTACCGCACTCAATTGATTGCTGACCAGCGCGCAATCATCAAGCAGTATGCCGCCCTCCTTGTCAATATACACGCGCAAGGTATTGCCGCTTTCACCTTGCCCGTATTCCGCGCCGACAAATTCATAACCGAGTGATGTCACAACCGGTTCGACGCAGCGCCAAATTTTGTCAGAAGCTCTTTGCATTGCTTACACATACCCTGAAAACGGACGCGGCATGCCCGTTCAACGCCAAACTACTGGAAATTCCGGGCCATTTTTCAGTGCTAACAAAAAGGCCCCTTAAAGGGGCCTTTTTGCTTTTGTATCTTTGGTAGCGGGGGCAGGATTCGAACCTGCGACCTTCGGGTTATGAGCCCGACGAGCTTTAGCTGCCAGACTGCTCCACCCCGCATCAGGCAAGCGCGTATATTACTGATTGATGCCGAAAATTACAAGTGCTCTGCCGCGATTATTTGTACTTTCAAGAGATACCCCACAGGCTTGCAAAGCAAACTGATCAGCCCCCGTACTCAGGCCGCGGCCTGGGCCATGAATGCCGCGGTACAGGCAGACATGATAATCCCGGGAAACAGGCCGAACACCAGGATGATCACACCGTTCATACCGAGCACCAGCTGGGTGTCGATGGCAGGCGTGAGTTCGGTCGCATCATCGGGTTCGTCAAAGAACATGAATTTTATGACTCGCAGGTAATAGAAAGCACCCAGAACCGACATAAACACTGCAATCAGCGCCAGCCATAAATGCCCGACACTGACAATCTCCTTGAGCACAATCAGTTTGGCGTAAAATCCGACCGTCGGAGGAACGCCGGCCATTGACAGCAAAACCACCATCATCACCAGGGCGAGACCGGGGTTTCTTCTGAACAGGCCTTTCAGATCAGCGATGTTCTCCGCTTCGAAACCGACGTCGTTCAAAACCAGCAGCACGCCAAAAGCCGCCAGCGAGGTAAAGGCATAGGTGATTGTGTAAAACATCGCCGAGGCATAGCCCTGCTCGGTACCGCTGATTATGCCAAGCAGCAGAAAGCCCACATGGGAAATCGTCGAATACGCCAGCATGCGCTTGATATTGCTTTGTGCAATGGCAATCAGATTACCGACCACAATGGACAGAACCGCGAGAATGATCAGCATCAGATGCCAGTCGGCGTGCAGTGATTGCAGGGCATCGTTCAACAATCGGATGGTCATGGCGAAAGCGGCAATCTTCGGTGCACTGGCGATAAACAGAGTGACCGAGGTCGGCGCACCATCGTAGATATCCGGCAGCCACATATGAAAAGGTACCGCACCAAGCTTGAAGGCGATGCCGACGATGATAAACACCAGCCCGAAACGCGCCGCCAGATTTCCTTGAGAGTCGGCCGAAACCGCCGCGCTGATGGTATCGAGTCCGAGACTGCCGGTAGCGCCGTAAAGCATCGACATACCGTAAAGCAACATCCCCGAGGCCAGCGCACCCAGCACAAAATATTTCATCGCCGCTTCAGAGGCTTTGGAGTTATCGCGGTTGAACGCCACCATGGCGTACAGCGAGAGCGACAGCAGCTCCAGCCCGAGATAAACCGACAGCAGACTGTTGGCCGAAACCATGATCAGCATACCGAGGGTTCCCGTCATGCCCAGCACGTAGTATTCGCCGCGCGACATATTACGATGCTTGAGGTACTCCCGGGAGTACAAAAGAATCGCCATCACGATGCCGATAATCCAGGCCTTGAGATTGATGCTCAAGGGGTCGAGCACATAAGCGCCATAGAAACCCAGGCGCGCCTCCTCGACAGAGGACTGCGAAAAACAGGCGATCAGGGTGAGCAGCAACCCCAGCTGTGCCAGCACATAGGTGTAGCCACGCTTGTCTTTAGGCAAGTACAGATCGACGATGAGAACCACGCAGGTCATGGTCAACAGGACGATCTCAGGTAAGGCTAAAAGTGTTTCGTTCATTTACTGCTCGTTTTGAGTCGTTATGGTTGAAAACTACAGTTTTCCGGTGGTCATCTGGCCAATCAGGTTTTCTATCGAACTGTGCATCACATCGACCAGAAAATCCGGCCATAAGCCAAGCACGAGCACAAGCACCGCAAGAATCGCCAGCATGACGAATTCGCGCTGACTGATATCCGAGAGCTTTGCAACATTATCGTTCGCGACCTGGCCAAAAATTACCCGCTTGACCATCCACAACGTGTAGGCCGCACCCAGAATAAGCGTCATCGCGGCCAGAAACGCATACCAGAAACTGGCGTTGAAACTGGCCAGAATAACCATGAACTCACCGACAAACCCGGAGGTGCCCGGCAGGCCGGCATTGGCCATCGCAAAGAACACCATGAACGCCGCGAAATACGGCATGGTATTGACCACGCCGCCGTAATCGGCGATCAGCCGCGAATGCAGGCGATCATACAAAACGCCGACACAGAGAAACATCGCGGTGGAAATAAAACCATGCGAAATCATCTGCACCATCGCGCCTTCCAGGCCGAGACTCGCGGCATTGGTATTGCCGGTCGCCTGAACCGCCTGATAGACGAGGAACATGCCAAGCGTGACAAAGCCCATATGGGAAATCGACGAATAGGCGATCAGCTTTTTCATGTCCTGCTGGACCAGCGCCACAAAACCGATATACACGACCGCGATCAGCGACAGCAGAATCATCAGCCAGTCGAGCGACAAACTGGCGTCCGGCGTGATCGGCAGACTGAAACGTAAAAATCCGTAGCCGCCCATTTTCAGCATGATAGCCGCCAGTACCGCAGAACCGGCGGTCGGCGCTTCGACGTGCGCGTCCGGCAGCCAGGTATGTACCGGCCACATCGGTATCTTCACCGCAAAGGCCAGCAGAAACGCGAGGAAAATCCAGAATTGCTGATTCTCAGCAAGCGGCAACTGATGCATCGCGAGTATCGAAAAACTGTCGCCCTGAAAATACATATAGATCAGCGCGACCAGCATGAACACCGAGCCGAGAAACGTATAGAGAAAAAACTTGATGGTGGCGTAGACCCGGTTCGGTCCACCCCAGATCCCGATAATCAGAAACATCGGAATCAGCGTCGCTTCCCAGAAGACATAAAACAGAATCGCATCGAGCGCGGAAAAAACCCCGACCATCAGACCGGTCATGATCAGGAAGGAGCCCATATACATGGCGGGCTTATCCTTGATGACTTCCCAGGCGGAAATGATCACGACGATATTGATGAAAGTGGTGAGCAATACCAGCGGCATGGAAATGCCGTCGATACCGATAAAATACTCGATACCGAAACCGGGCAGCCAGGAGCGTTGCTCGACAAACTGCATCTGCGCAGTATCACTGGCGAAGCCCGTGTACAGGCCCAGGCTGATGATGAACGTCAGGACGGCAAGACCCAACGCCACTTTTTTGCAAAGCTGATCACCGAGTGCAAGTACCAGGACGCCGCCAATGATGGGCAACCAGATGACAAGACTCAACAAGGGCCAATCAGAAAAAATTAATGCCTGTTCCACGAAATTCCGCCTGCGCGATTAGTTAACTTTATTTTTTAAATAACGACAAACCAGGTCAGCAGTACCAGCAGACCTATGATCATCGCAAAAGCATAGTGATACAGATAACCGGTTTGTAAGTATCTCGCCACCGCCGCCACCACGCCGACCGTATTGGCCGAGCCGTTGACCAGCGTACCGTCGATAAGCTGCTCGTCGCCTTTTTTCCAGAAGAACCGGCCTATGCCCGTGGCGCCGCCGGCAAAAACCTTTTGATTGAAACCGTCGAAGCCGTATTTGTTTTCCAGAATTTTATACAACCATGGAACCATGGACTGCATCCTGTCGGCTATCGAGGGTTTTACAAGATAAATAAACCAGGCCGAGAGAACGCCAAGCGCCGCCAGATAAACGGCCGGCCCTTTGAAGGCGTGAACGATAAAGGCCAGAGGTCCATGATATTCATGCGCAATCTCGCCGATCACGTTATGCGATTCAGCAACCACGATAGCGCCGTCGAAATAACTGCCGAACACCACCGAACCGATTGTCATAAAACCGATGACGACCGAAGGCACGGCCAGCGCGATCAGCGGCCAGGTCACGACACCCGGCGGCTCGTGGCAATGTTCCTTGGTGTGCTCATCCATTCTTGTCTTACCGTGGAAGACCAGAAAAAACATGCGGAAGGAATAGAAGGCGGTAATAAACACGCCCGACAGCACGGCCGGATAAGCGATCCAGGAAGCGCCCGGAATATGCGAAGCATGCACCGCCTCAATAATCGTATCCTTGGAATAGAAGCCGGAAAACCCCGGAAAGCCGATCAGGGCCAGCGAACCGATCAGCGATGTCCAGTAGGTAATCGGCAGGTATTTTCTAAGCCCGCCCATCTTGCGGATATCCTGCTCGTGGTGCAGCGCGATGATCACCGAGCCGGCCGCAAGGAACAGCAAGGCCTTGAAAAACGCGTGCGTCATCAGATGAAAGATCGCGGCGGAATAAGCCGATACGCCAAGCGCGACCGTCATATAACCCAGCTGCGAGAGGGTCGAATAGGCGACGACACGTTTGATGTCGTTTTGCACGATGCCGACCAGACCCATCAAAAACGCGGTCAGCGAGCCGATGACAAGCACAAAGCTCAGCGCTGTTTCGCTGAGTTCGAACAGCGGCGACATTCTCGCCACCATAAATATACCGGCGGTGACCATCGTCGCGGCATGGATCAGGGCAGAGACGGGCGTCGGGCCTTCCATGGCGTCCGGCAGC
>JAGRHW010000252.1 GCA_020444765.1 Gammaproteobacteria bacterium
CGAGTGGGCCAAGGCGTTTTGGCGATTCGCCGCCGACCGGGCACGCAGGCACGGGCTTGAGAACGTACGCCTGCTCCGCTGTGACGCGGCCGTGTTCGTCCGGCACTACGTCCCCGACGCGACGTTCCGCCAGATACACATCTACTTCCCCGACCCCTGGCCCAAGAAGCGCCACCACAAGCGCCGCCTGGTCCAGGCCGACTTCCTGCGCGAACTGCATCGGGTCTTGATCCCCGTTCCCCAAACCGCTTGCCCCTCAGCCCCCGGCTCTGCCGGGGGTTCATCCGGGGGAACATCCGACGAATCATCGACTTCCCCCTGTGTCCGCCTCGCCACCGACCACGCCGACTACTTCGAGTGGATGGGCGAACACGCCGCACAGGTCACCGACATCTTCGAGCGCGAGCCTTTCGAACGGCCCAAGTCCGCGGGGGAGGGCGAGCTGGTCGGCACGAACTTCGAGCGCAAGTACCGCAAGGAAGGCCGGGTGTTCCAGGGCATGATCCTGCGCAAGCGCCCGTGACCGCGCCCGGCCGATGCGGTATAGTGTTTCCACGATCAGGCGGCCTGGCATCGATGCCTCGCCCTTTCTCACGGAGACCTTTCCCATGCCCTCGATGCCCAAAACCCTCGCGTTCGTCCTGTTGGTCGGTCTGTTCAGCCTGCCGGGCTGCGAAACCAGGCCCACGGAGATGCCGTACCAGACGATGAGCCTCGCCGAGCCTGTCGACCTGCTCTACAAGGCGGTGGGCGGGCACCCGTCACTCAAGGAACCGGGCCTGACCCTGATCCGCAGCCAGGCCGAGCTTAACGCGCTTGGCACCGACGACCTGATCGGCAGGAAAGTCAACTTCAACAACGAATCCGTCGTCCTCGCGACGCTCGGCGAGATGCCCACCGCCGGCTACTGGATCAACATCACCTCGATCAACCAGGTCGGCGACGCCCTGTTCGTCTACGGCCGGGCCAACCGCCCGTCCGGCGACGAGATGGCCGGGCAGGTGCTGACGTATCCGTACTGCGCCGTGGTCATCCCCCGAACCGGCGCGACCAGCGTCCGCGACGAGATCGATTCCGTCGAGGGCCAGGACCCGCCGATGTAAGCCCGCATCCGGTTCAAGACTTCAAACGATCCCCACATCAACCCCAAGCCCGGTCATGGCCCAAAGTGCCTTGGCCGGGATGCCGCCCCATCGGTTAAGATCATCCCGGCGGGTATCACCGCGACTCCCGCCCCATCTCAAACCGGTAAAACAGGTGGCAGCCATGGACCGAAAAAAAGCATCTGATTTCGACCAGCGTCTGCTCGATCTTTACGACGACTACGCCCACGGGCGGATCGATCGGCGTGGGTTCATGAAACTGGCGGTGAAGTTCACGGCGGCCGGCCTCACCGCCGAGGCCCTGCTGGCGAGCCTGACGCCGAACTACGCCTGGGCGACGCAGGTCGCGCAGGATGATGCAAGGCTACACACCGAATATCTAGATTACGAATCACCCAATGGTGGCGGGAAGATGCGCGGCTACCTCGCACGCCCCGCCGAGCCGGAAGGCAAGCTGCCCGCCGTGCTGGTGATCCACGAAAACCGTGGGCTGAACCCCTACATCGAAGACGTGACACGCCGCCTCGGCGTCGTCGGGTTCCTCGCCTTCGCCCCCGATGCGCTGACACCGCTTGGCGGTTATCCCGGCAACGATGACGACGGCAAGGCCATGCAGGCTTCGCTCGATCCACAGAAACTCTTTACCGATATGCTCAACAGCGGCCGGTTTCTCAAGAGCCATGCCTTGTCCAGCGGCAAGCTCGGCGCTACGGGGTTTTGCTACGGCGGCGGTGTGGTCAACCAGCTGGCGGTGAGCCTCGGCAAGGATCTCGATGCCGGCGTGCCGTTCTACGGCCGTGCACCGGCCACCGGGGACGTCGCTGCCATCACCGGGTCGCTGATGATTCAGTACGCCGAGGATGATCCGCGCGTCAACGCCATGCGCGAGGAATACGAAGCTGCGCTCAAGGCCGGCGGCAAGGACTACACGATGTATTCCTACCCTGGCACCAAGCACGGTTTTCATAATTATTCCACGCCGCGCTACAACCCGGAGCAGCAGAAAATCGCCTGGGACAGAACCGTGGAGTTTTTTACCGAAAAGCTGGCGTAAAACAGGACGCCGGACTATCGAAAGGATTCTTATCGAGCAGGATGATCCGCAAACCTCGGGCGATTACTGGCGAAGCTTGTCCAGAGCCTGGCGGGATAATTCCGAGAGTCCGGAGCCGCCTTCTTCCAGGTAGCCGAGCAGCTGTTCTTTCATCGGCCTGGCCCAGAATTTCCGCACATGAGTGGCGACGCTGGCGGCGGCTTCCTCGCTATCGTCCCTCCAGGCATTATTGGCGGCGATCTGGTTGATCATTGCTATCAGGTGGCTTAGTTGTGATCCGCTCATGGTGATCAGGCTTCCGTTTCAGTATACAGAACATATTGGCCGGGTCTGGCAAAGCCCAGCAGATTCAGGCCGGCGCGGTTGGCCAGTTCGATCGCCAGTGTGGTAGGCGCTGATACCGCAATCAAGGTGGCGATGTTGGCCATGCTGGCTTTTTGTACCATTTCAAAACCGGCGCGACTGGATATCAGGGCAAAACCCTTATCGGGCCGCGGGCTTTTTTCAGCGGCCAGTGCGCCGATCAGTTTATCCAGCGCGTTATGCCGGCCGACATCCTCGCGTACCAGCAGAACTTCGCCATCCGTACCGCACCAGGCCGCCGCATGCAGTGAGCCCGTCAGTGATTTGATGGGTTGATAATACTCCAGCGAGCTTACCGCGTTTTCCACCGCAGCCGCCGGCGGAGGGGGTTGGTGTTGTACTTTGCGCGGAGGGCGTGCCACCTGTTGCAGTGATTCGATTCCGCACAAACCGCAACCGCTTCGGCCGGCCAGCGTTCTTCGGCGTTCTTTCAAGGCGGCAAAGCGGCGCGAACTGATTTCCAGATGCAGCTGAATACCCTGATCAGTGGTTTCGGTCTCGATGGCCCGGATCTCGCCGGGGTTTTCGACAATGTCTTCGGCAATCGAAAAGCCCAGCGCAAAATCTTCCAGATCCAGCGGCGTGGCCATCATCACCGCCTGCGAGATGCCGTTGTACACCAGGGCGATCGGCACCTCCTGCGCGACATGGTCGTTGGCGCTGGCCAGCAAAGCATTCCGCCAGCTTTTTACCGGCAGGGTACGATAACCAGTCATATCCAGACAGGCCGCCATTCAGGCCGACACCTTGCCGCCGCTACGCGCACGGTGCAGAAATTCGCGCTGTTGTTCGGCGAATTCGCGGTAGCGTTGCTGCCAGTTGGACGGCGACTGGACTTTCTCCACCTGGACCGCGGTTACCTTGTATTCCGGGCAGTTGGTGGCCCAGTCCGAATTGTCGGTGGTGATGACGTTGGCGCCGCTGAACGGATGGTGGAACGTCGTGTAAACCACGCCCGGCTGCATACGCTGACTGATGCGCGCGCGCAGCACGGTTTCGCCGGCGCGGCTGCTGATTCCCAGCCAGTCGCCGTTGTTGACACCGCGTTCCTCGGCGTCGTTGGGATGCATTTCCAGCACGTCTTCGTCATGCCAGATCTGATTCGCCGTGCGGCGGGTCTGTGCGCCGACATTGTATTGCGACAGAATACGCCCGGTGGTCAGCAAAAGAGGGAAGCGTTTGCTGGCACGTTCCTCGGTTTCGAGATAGGGCGTCGGAATCAGCTGACCCTTGCCGATCGGAAAATCCTCGACGTGCATGATCGGCGATCCTTCCGGATGCGTCTCGTTGCACGGCCACTGAATGCTGCCGAGACGGTCCAGCTTGTCGTAGTCGACGCCATGAAAGGACGGCGTCAGCACGGCAATCTCGTCCATGATTTCGGACGGATGGCTGTAGTTCATCGGGTAGCCGAGCGCATTCGAGAGCTTCTGCGTGACCTGCCAGTCCTCCAGACCGCTGAGCGGCTGTATGGCTTTGCGCACGCGGTTGATACGCCGCTCGGCATTGGTAAAGGTGCCGTTTTTTTCGAGAAAGGACGCGCCCGGCAGAAAGACGTGCGCATACATCGCCGTTTCGTTGAGGAAAAGGTCCTGCACGATCAGGCAATCCAGCGCCGATAGCGCGGCTTGGACATGCTGGGTGTTCGGGTCGGATTGGGCAATATCCTCGCCCTGCACATACAGCGCCTTGAAGCTGCCTTCGATCGCGGCATCGAACATATTCGGAATCCGCAGGCCAGGCTCGTGGTCGATATCCACGCCCCAGTGCTGTTCAAAACGCGAGCGCGCGGTTTGATCGGAAACGTGCTGATAACCGGGCAGTTCATGCGGAAACGAGCCCATGTCGCAGGAGCCTTGAACATTGTTCTGCCCGCGCAGAGGGTTGACGCCGACGCCTTCGCGGCCGATGTTGCCGGTGCTCATCGCCAGATTGGCGATGCCCATAACCATGGTCGAACCCTGACTGTGTTCGGTCACGCCGAGGCCGTAGTAAATCGCGCCGTTGCCAGCCTTGGCATAGGCACGCGCCGCCTGGCGCAGACGTTCCGCCGGCACGCCGGTAATCGCTTCGCTGTATTCAGGGGAATTTTTTTCGTCAAGAATAAACGCGCGCCACGCTGCGTAGCCGTCGGTGCGGGCCTCGATAAACGCCTGGTCTTCCAGACCTTCGCTGAGCACGGTGTGGGCAATCGAATTGATCAGCGCCACATTGGTTCCTGGGCGCAACGGCAGGTGATAGCTTTGTCCGCCGTGCGGCGTTTTCAGCAGATCGATCTCGCGCGGATCGGCGACGATCAGCGTCGCGCCCTGGCGCAGGCGGCGGCGCAGTTGCGAGGCAAAGACCGGATGCGCGTCGGTCGGATTCGCGCCGATCACCAGAATCGCGTCGGCCTGCATGACCGAGTCGAAGGTCTGGGTGCCGGCTGATTCACCGAGCGTGGTCTTCAGGCCGAAGCCGGTCGGGCTGTGACAGACGCGTGCGCAGGTGTCGGTGTTGTTGTTGCCGAACGCCGCACGGATCAGTTTCTGCACCAGATAGGTTTCTTCATTGGTGCAGCGCGACGATGTAATGCCGCCGATGCTCTCCCTGCCGTGGCGCTGCTGGATGTCGCGCAGGCGTTTGGCGGCAAAGTCGATCGCCTCGTCCCAGCTGACGGTTTGCCATGGGCTGTCAATGCTGTCGCGGATCATCGGTTCGGCCACGCGGTCCTTGTGGGTCGCGTAACCAAAGGCGAAACGGCCCTTGATGCAGGAATGGCCGTGATTCGCCTGACCGCCTTTATACGGCAGCATGCGCACGACCTGGCCGCCTTTCATTTCCGCCTTGAACGAGCAGCCGACGCCGCAATAGGCGCAGGTGGTGACGACGCTGTGTTCCGGCTGACCCATGTCGATGACGCTGTTTTCCATCAGC